>JAXJJE010000467.1:0-1294 GCA_036298405.1 Acutalibacteraceae bacterium | reverse complement strand
TCAATTCTGAAGTCATAGCTGCCTGCATCAAGGATTGTCTGTGCTGAGAACACACCGTTGCCCTGTGCTGCAAGTGGAAGACTGAAATCACCGAATACTGAAACATCGCCTAAGCCCTCTGGAGCCTTTAGAATCTTAAGCTGATTATTAGATGAATCATATCTTACTGAGTAAACGCCACCTGTTGCATTGAATGTTGCAGCAGCCTTAAAGGTGAACTCAGCATTGTAGATTGTATCCTCAAATGTGTAGCCTCTACCAAAGATTACACCGTGCTCATTTACATTGAAGCTGTATGAACCAGCGTCAAGTCTGATTGTACCTGTAAATACTGTTGTGTTCTTGTTAGGTCTTACAAGCTCTGCATTGATATCACCAGTTAGCTCTACTATATCCTCAAAGCTCTTAAACTTAATTGTAAGCTTCTTAGCTGTAGCATTGTAAGTAAATGTATATCTGCCACCTGTAACGTTAAGTGTTGTAGCTGCCTTGTAGCCTGCTGAATAGTCGATAGTAGCTGTGTCGGTATAGGTAAAATTCATACCTCTGATTGTACCATTATCATCAACATTGAATTTGTATGTACCTGCCTGTAGCTCGATAACACCTGTGTAGATATTATCATCTGTTTCTTCTAGTGTTAGGTCAATATCACCGATAATTCCTACAGTTGGTGCTGGTGTGTATACTGACCATTTACCATCAGCCTGATCCCAAGCACCCTCATTTATTGTGAAGCAGTTTCTGTCATCCTTAAGAATAGCAAGGTCTTTTGTCTGGTTCCAGATATTATTCCAGTTTGTTTCTACCTTTGGTGAAAGTCTGCAGAAGATGATATTCTCCCAGCCCTTTTCTGCTGTTAGCTCGTAATAGCCGTCACCGTCAGTGTCTGTCATATCGATAAATGTGTTCTTTGAGCCTGTCCATAGGTATGCTGTAAAGCGTGCATTATCCTTTTGCCAGTTTGAGCTTGGCTTTAGGTAAAGTGTCATAGTGTTTTCAGGGGTGTTATAGCCACATACTGTACACTTGCCGTTTTCGTAGCTATGGCCTGTTGCAGGAATTATTTCCTGCTTAACTACAGTTTCGCCACATACTGAACACTTTGTACCAGCTGTTAAGCCAGTTTCTGTACAGCTTGGTGCTTTACCCTCTACAGCTTCCTCTGTATGTGGGATTGTTGGTAGCTCTTTCTGTGCTTCTAATGTTTCGCCACATACTGAACACTTTGTACCAGCTGTTAAGCCAGTTTCTGTACAGCTTGGTGCTTTACCCTCTACAGCTTCCTCTGTAT
>JAXJJE010000466.1:0-3074 GCA_036298405.1 Acutalibacteraceae bacterium | reverse complement strand
GCCTTTTTCTGTCTACTATTTGGCTACTATTTGTATACTACAAGCCTGTTTTTTGTCTACTAAGGAACAAAAAAGACTAAAGCTATAAACTCAAAAATCGCATATTAAAGCCATTTTTCACACATTACAATAAGCCGCAAAATATATAATCTCTCATTCGTAATCAGTAGGTCGACGGTTCAAGTCCGTTTATCAGCTCCAGAGCATATAATTAATTACGTGTAATTGATTATGCAAATAATCCCAGTAGCAAGCCATTTACTACTGGGATTATTTTTATCTGCTTATATCTTTTTGCATTTTAAAAAATAAGCCTGTGTAATACTTATACTAAATACCATTCAAACAAACAGAAATCTTTTCGGAATATTTCACTCTGTACTTCATACTGCGTTCTATGAAGGCAACGAGCTTCAAGTGGGTAAGTATTTTTGCAAACCCAAAATCAAACCGAAAATATTATACCGATTTTAAATGGTGTTTGTTGATTCATTTTTACAAAATTAACATAATAAATCATATCTGTTGTACTCCCTAAAATTTTGCTTATTATAACACACGCATATTTTATTTGTCAATCGATGAAGAAAGAAATATTTTAATTTAGAAAATACGGTGAAGCTTTAATTAAAACAAATCAAATAATTAGCAAAATGCTGTTACAGATTATTAACTCATTTCATCATTATATATAAAGCATATTTATTGAAATTTATTTTAGTATATAATATAATGAACGAGACTATTATTCGTTATCAGAGGTAAATTATGAAAAACACTATATTTACAAAGCTAATGCTAATCACATCATCTGAAAAAGCTCTTGTTACAGCAAAAATAGAATATGATAACACAGATGACACTGTACAACCATTATCCAGAATAAGCTTAGTATATAACAATACCGAATATTACGGAGAAGGAATTGATTACCTTTTGACAGACACATTTGCCGACCTGCAAAGTAAGTTACCACAAAGCGTAAAGCTTGCCTGCTGCATGACCTGTCGTTATGGTCATATGTGCCCCTACGGCAACGAACCAAATAAGCTTTTCTGCTTAAAAGGGAAAAGCACATGCAATAAGTCAGATGTATGTGAAATATTCGACCAAGGAGATATATCTGAGAAATGCGTGGTTTCTTCGTACACATACTGTGAAAGCTTCGTTTATCAAAGCGATAAGTTTTATACCTACAATGATTATTTGTATGAGCTGCAAAAGATAACAAGCTTTAATTGCTGATACCTACAAAACACTGATTTTTTCAGAAACACAAAAAGCCTGATGACTACAATTAAGTAATCATCAGGTTTTAATTTTATTATTAGGTTTGCTTTTTTAAGCTGTAAAATCTAAGGGTAGATTATTTAACCATGCTTGCAACTTCAGCAGCAAAGTTGTCTTCACGCTTCTCGATACCCTCGCCCTTTTCGTAACGAACAAAGCTTGTAATCTTAATGTCGCCAGCTAGCTTCTTAGCAACAGCCTCTGTATACTTACCAACTGTCATTGAGCTATCCTTAACGAACTCCTGCTCTACTAGGCAGTTTTCCTTGTAGAACTTACCAACTTTACCCTCAACGATCTTAGCTAGAACCTGCTCTGGCTTGTTAGCCATCTTAGGGTCCTGCTTCATCTGAGCAACCATAATCTCTTTCTCGTGCTCGATAACCTCTGCTGGAACAGAAGCCTGGTCTAGGTACTGTGTGCTTAGAGCTGCAATCTGCATAGCTACGTCCTTACCGTAAGCAACAAACTCAGCGTTAGCTGGGTCAATGCTTGTCTCGAAGTTTACGATAACGCCAATCTTACCACCAGCGTGTACATAAGCAGCTGTAGGACCTGTAAATCTTGTAAATCTACGAATCTGAATGTTCTCACCGATTGTTAGAACCTTCTCTTTTAGCATAGCGTCAACTGTTTCTGTTGCACCTGCTGGTGTGCAAGCTAGTAGAGCCTCAACATCTGCTGGGTTCTGAGCGATAACTGTATCTGCACATACCTCAACAAAAGCCTGGAAGTCTGCGTTTTTAGCAACGAAGTCTGTCTCTGAGTTAACTTCGATTACAACACCTACTGTATTGTCAGCGTTTGTCTTTGCAAATGCAATACCCTCAGCAGCGATTCTGCCACTCTTCTTCTCCTGCTTTGCTAGACCCTGCTCTCTTAGGTAGTCTACTGCCTTGTCCATATCACCGTCAGCCTCTGTTAGAGCCTTTTTACAGTCCATCATACCGCAGCCTGTTTTCTCTCTTAGTGCCATTACATCTTTAGCTGTAAATGCCATATATATCAATCCTCTCTTAATTTTATATTTATTATATACTATTTACAGGGTAGTAATTAACCTACCCTGTAAACTTAATTTCGTAATTATTTAAATTACTCAGCAGCCTCTTCTGTAGCCTCTTCTGCTACTTCCTCAGCAGCTGCAGCACCCATTTTACCCTCGTTGCCTTCGATGATAGCGTTAGCAATTGTACCAGCAATTAGCTTAACTGCACGAATAGCATCGTCGTTACCTGGGATTACATAGTCGATCTCGTCTGGATCACAGTTTGTATCTACAATAGCAACTATTGGAATACCTAGCTTCTTAGCCTCAGCAACTGCGATTCTCTCCTTGCGTGGGTCAACGATGAATAGTGCACCTGGCATCTCCTTCATCTCTTTAATACCACCCATGAACTTCTCTAGCTTCTCGATCTCTAGGTTTAGCTTGATAACTTCCTTCTTTGGTAGAAGATCAAATGTACCGTCCTCTTCCATTGCACGAAGCTGCTTTAGTCTGTTGATTCTTCTCTGGATTGTTGTGAAGTTTGTCATCATACCGCCAAGCCATCTAGCGTTTACATAGTAAGCACCAGCTCTCTCAGCCTCTTCCTTAACTGAATCCTGAGCCTGCTTCTTTGTACCAACAAATAGAACGCTCTTGCCTTCCATTGATACTTCACGAATGAAAGCGTAAGCTTCCTCTAGCTTCTTTACAGTCTTCTGTAGGTCGATAATATAAATACCGTTACGCTCTGTAAAGATATACTCTGCCATCTTAGGGTTCCATCTTCTTGTCT
>JAXJJE010000465.1:0-2355 GCA_036298405.1 Acutalibacteraceae bacterium | reverse complement strand
TTAGTTGTCTATATAGCATTCATTCGCTTATCTCTAAAAGTCTAGTAAAACCACATGTATTATACAGCTGTTTTTTAGTTTGCTGCAACACAACCTATTGAAACTAAAAGGAGACCACAAAGCCTGTAATCTCCCTTTTGAATTTTGTTATGTAGTTTTAAACCATTGCCTCAATTACAATTTTTACTCTAAATTTGAAACTGAGAATTAAGGATTGTAGCTCACTAATTTCGTAACATTCATGATTACAATCCTTGACTTTTTCAAACATATCAGTTACTTAAGATAAATACTGCGATACGTTGATTGCACCCCCAGCAGAAGAGATTATATTTCTTTTACCATTTTCATGTTGTCCACAACCATGATTCGCATCGCCAGAGCGTGACCTGTTATATCCACAACAGGCCACAAACCCAGATAATCAGAAGACTCTATGTTTTTTATATTTTCTATTGGTACAAATTCAAGCTTGTTGATATGATTATGATGCACATCTTTCTTCTTGTATTCTGATTTTTCTTAATCCTAAACCGATAAGAAATACTAACACGGTCGGCACTACGCCTCGAGTTGGATCCAGCATCGCAAAATATTCTTGCGTAATCTGAAGAACACCTGCTGTCACAAACATCATTCTAAGTACTTCGTCTTCCATATAAAAGCAAAAAAAACACCGTCGGCAAGAATATCGACTGTGTTTTTTGCTTTTAAAAAATATTACTTAGGAATTTTTGCTACAAAACCTTTTGTGTAACCTTCTATGTTACTATCAACATAAAGCTTGCCTTTATGCTTATTGATGATAATTGAAGTGATTGCAAGACCTAAGCCACTACCACTTTTACTTGTGCGGGCTTCGTTACCGCTTATGAAAGGCTTTACGATATTCTCTGCTTCTTCTTTCGATATTGCCTTGCCGTCGTCTGCAACTGTGATATACACGTTGTTTTTGTAACTTTTCACTTCTACCATAACCCTTGCACCGTTTCGGTTGTGCTTACAGGAATTTATGAGCAGGTTACTGATACCACGTTTAAACTCTTTTTCATCAACGGTGCAAATAATTTCCTTGTCGGGAATGTTTATCTCAAGGTCGATGTTTTTATTTTCAAATTCATCATAATTTGTGGCAATGAGATTTCGCACAAGAGTACAGATATCCTTGTCTTCAAAAGTCAGCTCGTAGCTTTCTGTGTTAAACTTCGAGAAAGTAAAAAGGCTTTCCACAAGCTCATTCATATAGCAGCTTTTGTCGTAGATTATTTCAAAAATCTCTTGCTGTTCATCTTCCTTGATTTTGCCTTCTCTAAGAGCCGCCGCAAAACCTTGCACCGAGGTCATAGGGGTTTTGAGGTCGTGGCAAATACTTGAATACTGCATATTACGCTCACTTACCTGTCGCTTACTCTCGGCATTTATGGCTTTACTTGAAAGAATCCAGAACAGAACTGCAAAAGCAAAAAATATCGCTATGTTTATGACTATTCCAGAAATCTGCAAAGTCCAATACAGCGTGTCGCTGTGTATATACATAGGGATTAGTCTATCATCTAAAAGGCTGTCTAAAACCGACTCCGACACCGACACACCAAAAACACAAATAACAAAGTATATGATAATTCTTCTTTTAAGCTTGTCCATAAATTTCCAATCTGTACCCTAAACCGCGTATAGTTTTAATTGTATCGTTTCCTATTTTATCACGCAGGTGACTAATGGTAACACGAATTGTGTTGTCGTCAACCTCATATTCATTTTCCCACGCATATTCATAAATTTGCTCTTTGGTAAATACTCTTTTGGGGTGTTTCATAAAAAGCTCCAACATCTTAAATTCAATCTTTGTAAGCTCATGCGTTTCTCCGTTATTAATAACCACACATTCATCACAGTCAAGTGTAAGAGACCCGACTTTAATCTGATTTTTTTCAGGTTCGATATTACTCTGCAAGCCCATTCGTCTCAAATTTGCTCTTACCTTTGCGGCAACTTCAAGAGGCTCGAAAGGTTTTGTTATGTAATCATCTGCACCTAAATCTATGCCGAAAACTCTGTCAGAAAGCTCGATTTTTGCAGATATAACGAGAATGGGAATATACCTACCTTTTCGGATTTCTTTAATAACTTCGTAGCCATTTTTCTCAGGCATCATAATATCGACTATAGCAAGATCGATGTTTTCTTTTTCTAAGATTTCAAGGGCTACTTTGCCGTTATTCGCTTCAAAAATCTTATGGTCGCCTGCTTCTATGTAAACCTTAAGAAGCCGTATAATTTCCTTTTCGTCGTCAGCTATAAGAATGTTAGCCACTAAATCACCCCTTTTTTAAAACCTATGTATCTATAATACTC
>JAXJJE010000464.1:0-1702 GCA_036298405.1 Acutalibacteraceae bacterium | reverse complement strand
TCACATAGCAGATTTATGGTATATTTTTCTGATTTTTTGTTACACTGATATCGGTTTTAGTAATTTATGGATTCCACTTAGTTTTTTATCATTTTACAAACAAAGAATAATTCTTAATTTTAATTATATTTTCTAAGATTTAGTGTTGCATTATTCTGATTTTTCTGTATAATATATACTATAGCTGTAAATGAATTATCTTTATCAGATAATTTACAGGTGTATCACAACAAAAAGGAGATTATAATTATGAAATATGTATGTAATGTATGTGGCTGGATTTATGATGAGGAGCTAGGCGACGAGGATAACGGTATTGCACCTGGCACAAAATTTGACGAGCTTCCAGACGATTTTCTTTGTCCTCTTTGTGGCGTAGGTAAAGAAGATTTTAGCGTAGAGGAATAATCGCTACTGTATAAAACAGACAGCCTTGTCTTTTATTAACATTTTAATAAGCTTAAAAATAATTACCATTTAAAGGAGGTAAAACACTATGAAAGAAAATTATATGGTATGCAATTGTAAGCAGGTAAGCTATGGTGACATAGTTGACGCTTTGCATAATCACAACAAATTCGAGGATGTTCTTGATGTTTTTGAGGATGTAAAGAAGGTTACTCATTGCTCTACTGGATGTGGTGGCTGTCATGACAAGGTAATGAATATTATCTCTGATGTTATGATGGGTGCTGAGGTTTAATAAATTCAGAAAATAAAAACAGCTTGGTGCAAAACCAAGCTGTTTTTTTATTTTATTTACTTAAGCTTTACTGCTACAACAAAGCCGTCTGAATTATTACCATACACCTGATAATCATTATTAATTGGCACGGTAACTGCTGTTTGCTCGCCTGTAGTTGCAGGCACATAGTATATCATCCAGTTTGTTAATGATAAATCAGCAACATATAACGGATTTATATTGTTATAGTGCTTTACAAGGTCTATATATTCCTCAAGGCAAAGATTATTTTGCATTATATACGAAGCATGAGGAGTACCTACATATCTATAGTGCCATGTTTCGTGGGCTATCTCTGTAATATGTATTTTATCTGGTGGATATCTTAAAATATAGCCATAAATAGCACAGTTATCAAGCATCCACTTGTAGTCATCAGTATTCGTATATTCTACATATGCATCATCGCCAAGATTTATGGATAAATCCACTGCATAGCCTGTCTGGTGCTCGCTGTAGCCTGGCACAGCCACAAGCTCACCATCAGTACTATCTGTATCCTGCTTTTTTTGCTGTTCGTCAGCATAAAGCTCATCCTGAAGCTGTTTGCTTCTGTAGCCACTCGAAACCATAACGCTGTCATCGTTGTAAACATCGTGAAAATCAGACAACATCTGGTCAAGATTTTTTACTACCGAGCTATTCAGCTTTACATCGTAATCAGCTACCATATATTTGTCATTGTCGATGCTTTGCTTATATTCCAAAACAGAAACAAGCTCTTCACCGTCAAATTTACATTCGTTATAATTGTTTACCAAAACCAAAGGACCCTCATAAATTTTCGAGTTATCAATGTCTACGGTAGTAAAATCACTTTGGGTAAGCCTTGTAACATTTGGCAACGATACAACGGGCTGATTGTTATATTCAATTATAGGCCCTATTTTAGCTGCAAATATCAATACAAAGGCTGTAGCAATTATGTATATAAGAAATACTATAGCAACCATTATA
>JAXJJE010000463.1:0-1544 GCA_036298405.1 Acutalibacteraceae bacterium | reverse complement strand
TGTGACGGTCAGGTGCTTGTATATCAGGATATGCTTGGAATGTACTCTGACTTTACACCTAAGTTTGTAAAAAAATATGCCGACCTTGGCAGTATTATGAAGGACGCCTTTAAGGCTTATATAGATGATTTGGATAACGGTAGCTTTCCACAAAATGAGCATAGCTACACAATAGATGACGAGATTATAGAAAAGCTATATTGAGTTAAGGAGATAAAGAAATGAAAATTGTAAATACTATCGCAGAGGTAAGAGAGATTGTAAAGGCATGGAAAAAGGAGGGCTTAACAGTAGCACTAGTGCCAACTATGGGCTATCTTCACGAGGGTCATGCAAGCCTTATAGAAAAGGCAAGTAAAGAAAACGACAGAGTTGTTGTAAGCGACTTTGTAAATCCAATTCAGTTTGGCCCTAAAGAGGATTTAGCAAGCTATCCACGAGATATCGACAGAGATGCAAAGGTTTGTGCAGAGGCTGGTGCAGATGTTATCTTCCACCCAACAACAGAGGAAATGTATTTTGAGGATTTTTCAACCTTTGTTGATATCACAGGTCCATCTGATGAGCTTTGTGGAAAAAGCCGACCAACACATTTTAAGGGTGTATGCACAGTAGTTTCTAAGCTGTTTTTAATTGTTGCACCAGACAGAGCTTATTTTGGCCAGAAGGACGCACAGCAGCTGGCTGTTATTAAGAGAATGGTAAGAGATCTGAACTTTGATATAGAGATAATCGGTTGCCCTATTATTCGTGAAGCTGACGGTCTTGCTAAAAGCTCAAGAAATACATATCTTTCAGCAGAAGAACGCAAGGCAGCTGTTATTCTTAGCAAGGCACTACAGCAGGGTAAAGAGCTTATCTTAAACGGCGAGAAGAACACACAGACTGTAATTGATAAAATCACAGAGATTATCAGCAGTGAGCCATTAGCAAGAATAGACTATGTACAGGTTGTAAGCTTCCCACAGATTAAGCCTGTTGATACAATAGACGGTGATATTCTTACAGCTGTTGCAGTTTATATAGGCACAACAAGACTTATTGATAACTTTATAATCGAAAACGGAGCAGAAAAATAAGAATAAAATAAAAAACAAAAGGGTGATAACTATGCAGGTAACAATGCTAAAAGGAAAAATCCACCGTGCAGTGGTACAGCAGGCAGAGCTTAACTATATTGGCAGTATTACAGTAGACCCTGTTCTTATGGAGGCTGCCGGTATATACGAGTACGAAAAGGTGCAGATTGTAGACATAGAAAACGGAAGTCGCTTTGAAACCTACACAATAGCAGGCGAGCCGAATTCTGGTATGATTTGCTTAAACGGTGCAGCTGCTCGCTGTGTGCAGAAGGGTGACCATATAATTATTATGGCGTATTGTCAGCTTGACGATAAAGAGGTTAAACAGCATAAGCCAAGAGTTGTGTTTGTAAACGAAGAAAATCAGATAGTAAAAACAGCCTCATACGAGAAGTATGGTGTGCTTAGTCAGGATTGTATTTAATTTATATTAGATTTAATTATATTAGATTAGGTTTAGGG
>JAXJJE010000462.1:0-12167 GCA_036298405.1 Acutalibacteraceae bacterium | reverse complement strand
TTTAAGTAAATTGCAAGGTTTTTTTCAAAATATTTCTTTTGTACTGATACTTCTTTTTAATTCCATTCTTTTTATTGTATTATTCGCTTTTACAAATACATATTTTGTATTTTTTATAAATTTATATATATTTTTGTGTTTTTTAAAGCTTTCATAGAAAATCGTTAATATTCAAGTAATAAATTAACCACAATTCATTAATAAAAATTTCATAATTACTATATATCAAGATTTACCTTTTTATTAGTTAATTTATATTTCTTATTTGTAACCCGAAATGTTACAAATTGTAATTTATTTGCAATTATTTTTTACTTTAATTGTAATCTTATGCAATAAGAATTTAATTTTTATATTAACGCTAATAAAAGTGTAGGCTATGATAAACGAACATACAAAACAAAAAATTTAAACATAATACTATTTCTGTTCTAACAAGAAGATAAGATTTTAACCCGTTTTTATACAAGGAACAAGCTTACTGTAAAAAAGTATTCTTTTGGCAGAAAAATGCTCGCAAAAGCTTATCAACTTTTTATTAGTAGTTAGCTTGAAAAATCTTAAATAAATCTTTACTTTGTGTAGCTGTAGTTGTATAATTCAAATATACACTTAAACTCGACAATTTATATTCGTTATAAGAGTTATTTTTGTAATTTTTGCTGTTGTAAAGGAAGTTTTTGTGTGGTATTAGAATTAAGTTTCGCATTTTTTATGTGAAGCTTGAATGTACAAATTTTTATTTTAGGTGGAATAATTTTGCACAATAGATTTTTAGAACGCTTATTAGATGATAATCCCCAAAAAGTCCTTTCAAGGTTTGGAACCATAATCAGAAAAATAATTAATCCTTTAGTTAGATTTGCAGTACCTTTTACAACAAAGACAAAGCTAAAGGTCATTCGTTCTGCAAAAATGCCAAAAGGTCCTGTTATTTTTTGCAGCACCCATAGCTTTAAGGATGATATTGTTGACGCAGTTATTATATCAAAAAAGCAATCATATATTTTGATTGGTGCTTTATCTCAGCTGATGTATTCGTTTGATGGTATTTCTGCATGGCTAAATGGTTGTATATTAGTTAACAGAATGAACAAAAGCAGTCGTAAAGCTTCAAAGGATAAAATGCTTCGTGCTTTGAGCTTAGGTTCGAGTATTTTAATTTTTCCAGAAGCAACCTGGAATACTTCTCCAAATCAAATGACAAGTGGTTTGTTTTCAGGATTTTATGATATAGCAGTAGCTTCTGGTTTTCCTGTTGCTGTAATTACAACTCATCGTGAGGGAAAAAAAGTATACGGAATATTAGATGAGGCTTTTGATGTAACAAAATTCACAAGAGAAGAAGCAACTGAAATTCTTAAATCTAAAATGAGCTCTTTACGCTGGGAGTTGATGGAGAAATATTCTAAGGTTAAGCGTTCTTCTATACCTTATGGTTTAGAAGCAGAAAAGTACTGGGAAAATCACATCAACAATTTAATCTCAGAAGTAGATTTTTGGGATTACGAAGATGAGCTAAATGCAAAATTTATTGATAAAACCATAACTGAACCCAGTGTTGCATTTTTGCATTTGAATCATTTAGTACCTACTAAAAACAATGCATTTCTATTTAATAAAAAATTTACCCAATAGCCGGCTATCAATCAGCAATGTATCATTACACTGTACATACGGAATCATACACTACAATTCTATAATTTGAGAGCAACAACCCTGTATAGATGTAATTTTCTTAAGCCTCAATTCATCCACGAATATAAGCCCTCAACAAAAGTAAGCAAGCATTACTTTTGTTGAGGGCTTTTCAAGCTATAATATTCCAATTATATACTCTGACCAAGAATGATAAGTGCTGATACTAAACATCATTTAAAAATAGAGTTTAGTATGAATTTTATTTTATATTAAAAAAGCTTTAAGCACCCAAAAAGGAGTGCCTAAAGCCTGATGTGAATTATAAGTTATAATCAAGTTAATTAATCAAAAAACTTTGAGTGTAGAGCAGATACAGCTCTGTCTGCATCCTCAGCCTTGATAAGAACAGAAATCTTAATTTCACTTGTTGAAATCATCTGAATATTGATATTTGAGTTATATAGTGCCTCGAACATTTTTGAAGCAAATCCAGAGTGGCTCTCCATACCAGCACCTACGATTGATACCTTTGCAACGTCCTCGTCAAAGATAACCTTCTCTGCCTGTAGAGTTGGCATAAATGCTTCAATAACATTTTTAGCATCCTCTAGCTTATCCTTAGCTGTTGTAAATGCTATATCCTTTTTACCGTCACGACCTACTGACTGTAGGATAATGTCGATGTTTACATCTTTAGCAGCTAGCTTAGAGAACATCTTAAATGCAAGACCTGGCTCATCAGGTACACCTACAACTGAAATTCTTGCGATGTCTGTATCTTTTGCTACACCGCTGATTAACATTCTTTCCACGTTTGGGGCCTCCTTAACAATTGTTCCAGGTGCACAAGTATAACTTGAAAGCACCTCAAGTTCAAGATTATATTTTTTTGCAAGCTCAACACTTCTGTTGTGTAAAACCTGAGCACCCAGTGTTGCAAGCTCAAGCATCTCGTCATAAGAAATCTCAGAAAGCTTCTTTGCATTCTCAATCTTTCTTGGGTCGGCAGTATAAACGCCTTCAACATCTGTGTAAATCTGACATAAATCAGCATTTAAAGCACAAGCAAGTGCAACTGCACTTGTATCTGAGCCACCACGGCCCAATGTAGAAACATCACCATAGCTTGTAACACCCTGGAAACCAGCTACTACAACAATATTGTTTCTGTCTAGCTCTCTTTGTAGTCTTTCAGAATCAATTGACTTGATTCTTGCATTTGTATGAGCAGAAGAAGTTTTAAAACCTGCCTGCCAGCCTAAAAGAGAAACAACAGGACAACCGATTCTCTCGATAGCCATTGCAAGCAAAGAAATTGAAATCTGCTCACCTGCAGCTAACAGCATATCCTTTTCTCTTTTTGAAGCATTAGGATTAATTTCCATTTGCTTTTCAATTAGATCGTCTGTTGTATCGCCCTGTGCAGACACAACAACTACAACCTTGTTGCCTTTTTTATATGTGTCTGTTACTATGCGTGCTACATTATTAACACGCTCAGCATTTGCAACAGAACTACCACCAAATTTTTGTACTATAAGGCTCATCTGTGTAGCTCCTTTTCACTAAAAATTGTATTTAGCTTTGTATAAAACGCCAAATAACACTGTAAATAATTTTAATATTTTAACACACAAAAGTCAATGTGTAATTTAACAAATTGTTAATAATCAGTCAAGTATAATTTTAGCACCTTCGCTGTCTGCAGCAAGCACTTCAAAGCTCCAGCCAGATAATCCCTTTGCCTCTAAAGCAGTCAGTGCGTGATTTTTAAAGTCGTCAGTGTGCTTATCATCTATAATTGCAATAATTGTAGGTCCAGCACCACTTACATAAGTACCATATGAACCAAGCTCGTAGCTTGTGCGAAAAACTGTATCGTAGCCATTAATAAGTGACTTTCTATACGGCTGATGTAGCTCGTCCTGTACAGCAACTCTAAGATTTTCAAGCGAACCTGAAAACAGAGATGATGTCATAAGTGAAGAACGAGAAAGATTATAAACTGCCTGCTCTTTTGTATAGGTCTTTGGTAATACACCTCTGGCATATTCGGTGCTTAGCTCAAACGGTGGAATAAAAACTGCAAAACGAATATTTTCGGCAACAGGTACACTAACACTGTACACCTTACCACCATCTATTGCTGATGTTACTAATCCACCCATTAGTGCTGGGGTAGTATTATCTGGGTGACCTTCGATTTCGGAAGCAAGATTTATTAAATCCTTTTTAGTAAGTGGATTACCCAGAAATCTATTGGCACCAACCAAGCCTGCAACAATACAAGCTGAGCTACTACCCAAGCCTCTTGTCATTGGTATGTTATTCTCTTGAATGATTTTTAAGCCTGGCAAGCTTTTTCCACATACCTTATACAGATATTCAGCAGACCAATATATTAGATTGCTTTTGTCTGTAGGTACGCTTATGTTATCCTTAGAGGATATAACAGTTTCGTCTGAAATTTCCATCCATACCTGATTATACATTGTAAGTGCAATGCCCAAGCTATCAAAGCCCGAACCAAGATTTGCACTTGTAGCAGGTATTTGAATTCTAATCATTATAGATCACCTATTCTGATTGTGTTAATTACCTCTACGCCGTTTTCAGCAAGCTGTGCAAGCTTCTCGTTAAACTCTTTTACTGTCATTGCATTAGTTGTAAATGCAATTTCGCTTTCTGGTGCGTTGTTACGCTGTAACTTTGAAATCTCGCCAAATACAGCCTTAGCAACCTTAATGTCACCATTTGCTCTTACATACATTGCAGAAACACTCTGCTCGTATGGCATTACATTGCTACCATCGCAATCATCCCAGAATAGATACTTTCTTGCAGAAATGTGCTTTACGCAGTCTACAATATCAGCTACAACAGCACTAGCAGTAGGTAGCTTACCAGCACCCTTACCATAGAATACAACATCACCTGTTGCATCACCCTTAACAAGGATACCATTGAACACATCATCAATACTTGATAGCTGACTGCTGTTGCTGATAAGCATAGGTGCAACAAAAATATCAAGCATACCATTTTCTGTGTTCTTTACATCACCGATAAGCTTAATTACGCCACCCCAACGCTCTGCATACTCAACATCCTCAAGTGAAATATTTGTAATACCCTCTGTGTGGATATTATCTGGATAAACGTGCTTACCAAAAGCAAGTGAAGCAAGAATACAGATTTTTCTACAAGCGTCATGTCCGTCAACGTCAGCAGATGGGTCACGCTCTGCATAGCCTAGCTGCTGTGCAAGAGCTAAAGCATCTTTAAATGACATTGATTCTGTAATCATTTTTGTAAGGATAAAGTTTGTAGTACCGTTTAGGATACCAGCTATCTCATCTACCTCGTTTGCAACCAAACAGTTGTTAAGTGGACGGATTATTGGAATACCACCACCAACACTAGCCTCAAACAAGAAGTTTACGTTATTCTCTTTTGCTATAGCCAAAAGCTCTGCACCCTTTTTAGCAACAAGCTCTTTGTTAGAAGTAACAACGCTTTTACCTGCTTCTAAGCAACGCTTAACAAAATCGAATGCTGGGTTTACACCACCCATAACCTCTGCTACAACCTTAATTTCGTCGTCGTTTACTATGTCGTTAAAATCCTTTGTGAATTTGTCGGCATAAGATAGTTCAGGAAATTCTCTTAAATCAAGAATACGCTTAATGCTAATTTCCTTATAAACCTTTTTCTTTAGACTTTCGTTATGTGTTAGTAGGATTTCAGCAACACCTGAACCTACAACACCGTGTCCCATAATTGCAACTTGTACCATTTTGCACCTCTCAAGATATAATTATATTAAAGTTCATTTATTAAACATTATTAAACATTATTAAACATTATTAAAGCTATGCCACAACTGTAGTGTCACTACTAGTATCGGTAGATACATCAGGAGGAGAAACCTCTGAGCTTGAACTATTATCAGTTACAGTATCATCAACAACAGTATCATCTGTAGTATCATCAGTATAGCTATCATCTACAACATAGTCGTCATCACTGCTATCGTCAGTATAGCTATCATCAGTATAGTCATCTGAATAATCGCTTGATGTATCCTCGTCTTCGTCTTCGTCTTCGTCCTCGTCTTCATCCTCGTCTTCATCTTCGTAGGAATCAGCGTAATCATCGTAATCGTCAGAATCGTATGAATAATAGCTACCATGAGCACCATTACAGTATTCTGGAACGTTATCCTTCTTATAATAGCCTGTAAAGCTCTTTGAACAATAGTAGCTTGCAAGTAAACCTGTGTTTGCACAGTATTCATGCTTTTCCAGTGAGTCGTCAAGCTTGTATTCCTTCTGCTCCTTATCATTCAGATAATGCTCCATCAGGTCGTGGAATATATCAACAGCAACATTAAATGTAGCCTGTGACAATGAAGCTGGTGTATCGTAGCCGGTCCATACTGCACAGGTAGCGTAAGGTGACAAGCCACAGAACCAGTGGTCTTTACCACCATCAGTTGTACCTGTTTTACCAAGAATATCCCAACCAGCAATTCTAGCTCTACCAGCACTTGTATGTGCAGGGTTATTGTTAACTACGTTATAGTTTAGCTCTCTATTCATAATAGTAGCTGTCTGAGTAGAATAAGCCTTTATAGGAATTTGCTCACGATGGTCAATAATAACATTACCCTCGGCATCCTCTACATAATAATATGTGTAAGAGTCGTAAATTTTACCACCATTACCCATAAACTGATAAGCAGTAGCCATTTCTCTTACTGTAACACCACCATTAAGACCTCCTAGTGACAAAGCACCAAGGTTATTAGCGTCTTCAGTAGATAGGTGTCTGAAATACATTTTATTAATAGCCTGATTATAGGCATTTTTTGCACCAACTAAATCCATTGTCTGAGCTGCTGTTGCGTTAGAAGAACGCTCGATTGCGTCTGGCAATGTAATTTCACCTAGGTAAGAACCATAAACATTGTTAGGACCAGCTTTGTAATAACCATCAGAGGTCATCTCCCATTTGTCGATTGGCTGGTCTTTTACCATTGAAGAATAATGATATTTACCTTGCTCGATTGCAAGTGGATAAACAATCAATGGCTTAATAGATGAACCAGGCTGTAGACTTGCAAGGTTTGCTCTGTCCCAAACAAGCATCTGCTCTTTTTTATCTCTACCACCAACAGTTGCAAGCACACGACCATCAAGTGATGTCATAACCATTGCGATTTCACAGTTAGGGTCATATGGTGTATAAACATTCTGAATATACTCTTCGCAATATTCCTGAAATTCAAGATCCATTGCACTATAAACCTTTAAGCCACCTGAATAAATCTTATTAGTAGCTGACTCTTCACTGATACCAAGCTCTTCTACAAGCTCTTGCTGTAAATCTCTGATAAGAGCCTCCATATACCAGTTTGAGCTATAATCATCTGTCTGAGCTTCTTTATCTTCTTTTTCCTGCTCTTTAACATTATTCTCATAGCCTACAAAGGTCATATTTTCTGACTCTTTCATAGCGGCATTATACTCTTCTCTTGTAATTCTGCCCTGACTATACATCTGGTCAAGAACAGTATCTCTACGCTCTTTGTTAGCCTCTGGATAAACAAGTGGATTCAGTGCCGCTGGGTTTTGTGTAATACCTGCAATAGCAGCACACTCAGCAATACTGCACTCGTTTATATCTTTAGCAAAATATAGATGAGCCGCAGCCTGAACACCCTGACAGCTACTACCATAGTTTACTATATTAAGGTAAGATTCCATAATCTCATCCTTAGTGTACTCCTTTTCAAGATTAAGAGCCTTGAAAATTTCGTTAAGCTTACGGGTAATACTAACCTCGTTTTTACCTGTGATATTTTTAATAAGCTGTTGAGTAATTGAAGAACCACCATAGCTTGAATCTGAAGCAAGGTTAAGAATAGCACCACCTGTTCTTATCCAGTCAACACCCTGATGCTCATAAAAACGCTTATCCTCAATAGCTATCTGGGCATTTACCATATGCTTTGGAATATCATCAAGTCCTACCCATATTCTGTTTTCTACGCCGTGTAGTCTTGCATATTCAACAGGATTATTCTCTTCATCATATATATATACAAATGATGTTTGCTGAAGCTTTTCACTTGCCAAATCTATACCTGTTGGCTGACAAGCAAGACCATACAGATAAAGGCATACAGCAGAAGCAACAATTAATCCTGAGAAAAACAGTACCATAAATACAGTAGAAAAGGTTTTCCATAATATTGAGAAAAAACCTTTTACACCTGCTACAGCAATGCTACCCGGTGTAATTTGATTGTTGTATCGGTTTCTAATTTTCGCCATAAAAATCAAACCTCCATGATTTCGTAATTCACATCAATTATCATATATAAACATAAATACAACTTGTATTATTATAACACTTTAGCCAATAAAAGAAAATCCTTTTTTATTGAAAAGTTAATTTTTTTATAAATTTATCAATATTTTTAGAAATGCCTGCTTTTTATGTGTTTTTTTGTTACAAATACTTGAAACGAACCTCTATTTAAACAATATTTCTCCTATCAAATGCATATACTATTTCTGTTCTGACAGTTAAACAGCTTATAGGTAGATTTTTCACCTATCCTTATCCCCTCTCCTTAATAGTTGTCAGCTTATTGTGCTATGCTATAAGTAAGTAAAAATCTGCTAGATAATTTTATCTACTGTTTATAAAAAACAATATTAACGAATACTATTATCTATTCAAACACTAAACATACTTGTCGGCATATCGGGTTAAACTAACTATTTACATAGAGCCTAATACTACAAAACTCTCAGAAGAAGCTATTAAAAATTGCTTCATTCTGAGAGTTTTATTTCTATTATTAAATTTTAAGGAAAATTAACCTGTAATCTCGTAATCCTCTGTTGGGGTTTCTACGTTCTCCTCTGGAGCCTCTGTAGGAGTTTCTACATTCTCCTCAGGAGCCTCTGTTGGGGTTTCTGTTTCTATATTCACAGATGGTATATAATATCCCTTTGTTAGAGTGTTCTTTTCGTTGATAAAGTCGATATCGTATTTTCTCCAAATCTGACCGTCAACCTCTACATAAACTACAGAAGTAGATTTGCCCTTAACTGTAAAGGTTAATGTTCCTACAGAAGCAGGTACCATTGTACCACTTATAGCTTCATCAAGAACACCATCAACAGTAACTCTTACAACGCTCTCTGATGTAGCATTTGTTGGTAGTGGAATTGTCATATTGTAGATTTTATACTTATCTACACCCTTTGCAACATATGCCTTAACAGTTGAGCCTAGCTCTACTACACTACCCTTTAGTGGGCTTTGACCTATTACTGACTCGGCTGTCATATCAACCTCGTTGTTGTAGTCATAGTCAAATGTTAATCCAGCAGAAGCGATAAGCTCTGAAGCTTCATCCTTTGACTTACCAGCAAGGTCTGGTACCTGTACAGTTGTAATCTGCTTTGTTTTCTTTACAAAAACCTTAACCTTTTCAACTACAGCAATATCACTACCAGCCTTTGGTGTTGTATCTCTTACAAGATCCTCAGCTGTATCAGCGTCTTCGATATAAATAATCTCTGGTGTAAGACCCTTTGCCTTTATCTTTGCAACTGCTGCTTCTTCTGGGTCACCTGCTACATAAGGTACCTTTATAAGAGTTTCTGAGCTGTTTACTGTAAGAGTAATAACAGCACCCTCTTTTACCTTCTTTGAGTTAGCCTCTGGCTCTTGCTTAACTATTTCAC
This sequence comes from Acutalibacteraceae bacterium, assembly GCA_036298405.1. Taxonomy (GTDB): domain Bacteria; phylum Bacillota; class Clostridia; order Oscillospirales; family Acutalibacteraceae; genus CAG-964. The sequence goes on along the minus strand of JAXJJE010000462.1, from coordinate 2,760 downwards.
CCTCTGGCTTGTTAGCGTCATAAACGTTAATAACATCCCACTTAAAGTTGTAGCTTGGGTTATCTTTTATCTCGGTATAGTTTTGACCTATAAAATTAGGTACATCTATAGCAACTGTGTTTGTAGCCTCGCATGAATGTAATAATGCAAGCGAACCAAACAATATAGCACATAGTACAAACGCAGCTAACACACCCATTATTATATTATATACAGGTGAACGTCTTTTTTCTGCTGCATCTACATATTTATCATTTTTATCCTTTTCGTCTGTACCATCTGCTGTTTCATCCTCAGGATACTCATAATTAAATAATATATCTGGCTTTTTAGTAACCTTCTGTAAATCCTTCAGCATTTGCTCAGCTGACTGATAACGCTGTACAGGCTCTTTACGCATTGCCCTGAGAGTAATCTCTTCAAGACCCTTTGGTATATCAGGATTAATTTCTCTTGGTGGCTTAGGGCTAGACTGTAGCTGCATTATTGCAACAGACACAGCACTGTCTGCCTGAAATGGCAATTGACCTGTAAGCATTTCGTATAGCATTACACCGATAGAATATACATCGCTTTTGCCATCTGTACGCTCGCCTCTTGCCTGCTCTGGTGCAATATAATGAACAGAGCCTATAGCCTTATCTGTCATAGTACGAGTTTCGGTATTTGAAAATCTTGCTATACCAAAATCTGTTACTTTAATTGTACCATCCTTTAGCAACATCATATTCTGTGGCTTTACATCTCTGTGCACAATACCCTTTTCGTGTGCGTGTTGCATAGCCTTTAGAATCTGACTTGTAAAGTAAACAGCCATTTTCCAATCAATTGATTTTTCCTGCTGTTCAATATATTCCTTTAAAGTAATACCATTAATATATTCCATAACGATATACTGCATAACATCGCCAAAGCTTACATCGTACACCTTAACAATATTAGGATGTGACAATACTGCAATTGCCTTTGACTCATTCTTAAATCGTCTGATAAACTCACCATTTCTAGAAAATTCATCTTTAAGAATTTTAATTGCAACTGTTCTGTTGTTTTTTATATCCTTAGCCTTATAAACCGTTGCCATTCCACCAACGCCAATAAGCTCCTGGATTTCGTATCTTCCGTCTAATTTTTTACCTACATACTTATCCATAAATATCTCTCACTCCCAAATATTATTTTGCATACAACACAGCCACGGTTATGTTATCTTTACCACCAAGCTGTTTTGCGTACTCTATTAATTTATTTGTAAGGTCATCTGCTTTATATTTATCGGCAAATTCCAATAAACCCTCATCAGTTATATAATTAGACAATCCATCTGAGCACATAATAATTACATCATCAGCTTCAAACGGTGCTTCTATGTAATCTACATCAATATATGGGTTAACTCCTACTGCACGTGTAATAAAATTTTTATGTGGATGAACCATTGCCTGCTGAGGTGTTAACTCTCCTCTGTTAACAAGCTCCTGTACAACCGAATGGTCAACAGTCAGCTGTTTAATCTCGTTATTATGTATTAAATAAACTCTGCTATCACCTATATGTGTTATCATAGCCTTGTTATTGTAAACAAAAACAAGCTCCATTGTTGTGCCCATTCCTGACAATTCAGGATTTTTTAACTGCTTATGATACACAGTGCTGTTAGCCTTATATACTATTTCTTTAAGGAAGCTCTCGGATTGGTACTCTCCACCGTAAAAATCGAAAAAGCCTATATCGTCTTTTGTAATTTCAACTGCAGTCTGACTTGCAACATTACCACCGTTTGCACCACCCATACCATCACACAGTACTGTCCACATAGCATTGTGGTCGTGAATTATTCCACCGTCAACAGCATCCTGATTGCTTGAGCGTACAAGACCTATATCTGTACGTGTATAAAGTTGCATCTCGATTACCTCCTTTACTTAATTTTTTAGTAGCTTACTCGCTAAGCTTTTTTCTTCTAAGCTGTCCACAAGAAGCATCTATATCTGAACCAAGTGTTCTTCTGATTGTAGAAGGAACACCATTTTTCTCGAGTATATTACTAAATTCAACAAGTCTTTTCTTTTTACTTTTTTGATACGCTGTACCGTTAACATTATTTACCGGAATAAGATTTACATGGCATAGCATACCCTTTACAAGCTGTGCAAGCTCTTTTGCACACTCATCACTATCGTTTACACCATCAATCATAGCATATTCAAAGGTTATTCTTCTGTTTGTTATCTTAGCATAATCTCTGCAAGCCTTAATAAGCTCGTTTACACCATATTTATTATTTATAGGCATTGTACGGCTTCGGATTTCGTCATTTGGTGCGTGTAATGACACCGATAATGTAATTTGAAGCTTCAACTTAGCAAGCTCGTACATTTTTGGTACTACACCACAGGTTGAAAGTGTTATATGCCTCATACCAATGTTAATACCCTTATCCGAAGAAACCAGAGATAAAAATTTTATAACATTGTCAAAGTTATCTAAAGGCTCACCCATACCCATAAGAACTATATTTGAGATTCTTATATTATTATCCACCTGTGCTGACTGTATTTGTGCAAGCATTTCTGACGGTGTAAGATTTCTTGAAAAACCACTTTTACCTGTTGCACAAAAGGTACAGCCCATTTTGCAACCAACCTGAGTTGATATACAAAGTGTATACCCATGGTGGTAATTCATAAGAACAGATTCTATATACTCGCCATCGTAAAGCTTGAACAAATATTTTATTGTACCATCATAACAAGAAAT
>JAXJJE010000461.1:0-1467 GCA_036298405.1 Acutalibacteraceae bacterium | reverse complement strand
AGTGACTGCGTAAGCAGTCACATAAACTACAATTTATGAAAATCAAAAAGCTTCAAATCTGCCGAATAGATTTGAAGCTTTTTATTTTTACTTATGATACAAACGATTATTTTCGTAGGTTGGTTCACAGCTTACGTTTATACCTAAACGTCTTAGGTTAAGCTCGTCCTCTTCGCTTAAAATAACGGTAAAGTGTGCATCACTTCCCTTTAGATTTTCAAGCTGTTCAATTGCAGACTTAGCAACAGGGTCGTTTAAAGCAGAAATTGTAAGAGCAATCAATACCTCATCTGTGTGCAAGCGAGGATTTTTATGCTTTAAATATTGTGTTTTTAAATTACATATAGGCTCAAGTACATTTGCTGATATTAAATCAAGCTTATCATCAATACCACCCAATACCTTTAGTGAGTTAAGTAGCATAGCAGATGCTGCACCAAGTGTGTCAGAGGTTTTTCCAGTTACAACCTTACCATTAGGTAGTACAATAGCACCAGCAGGAGCACCTGTTGTTTCTGCCTTTAATAAAGAAGCAGAAATAGCAGGGAAGATGTCTGTAGTGATTTTTGCCTTGTTCATCAGAATTTCAAGCTTTGTAACCTCGTTTTCGTTATTGCTTTTACCACGATAACGCTTAACACAGGCAGCATAGTAACGACGAAGAATTTCCATCTTAGCAGCAGTACGACAAGCCTCATCGTCAATAATGCAGTTACCTACCATATTTACACCCATATCAGTTGGAGAGCTGTAAGGTGATGTACCCTGTATTCTTTCAAACATAGTGTTAAGCACAGGGAAAATTTCAACATCTCTGTTGTAGTTAACAGCAGTTTTACCATAAGCCTCTAAGTGGAATGGATCTATCATATTAACATCATTTAAGTCAGCTGTAGCAGCCTCGTAAGCAAGATTAACAGGGTGCTTTAAAGGTAAATTCCAGATAGGGAAGGTCTCAAACTTTGCATAACCAGCAGTAATACCTCTTTTATGGTCGTGATATAGCTGGCTTAAGCAGGTAGCCATTTTACCACTACCAGGACCAGGTGCAGTTACAACGATTAAAGAACGTCTTGTTTCTATATATTCGTTTTTACCCAAGCCATCCTCACTTACAATGTGCTTTACATCAGATGGATAACCAGCAATAGTATAATGACGATAGCAACGTACACCTAAGGTTGTAAGCTGCTTTAAAAAAGCATTTGCAGAAGGTTGATTGTTATAGCAGGTAAGAACAACGCTTCCTACATAAATACCCATTTCTCTAAAGGTGTCTATCAAGCGAAGAACATCATTATCATAGGTGATACCTAAATCTCCACGAACCTTATTTTTTTCAATGTCAGATGCGTTAATAGCAATTACTATTTCAACATCATCCTTTAGCTGTTGAAGCATTTTTATTTTGCTGTCAGGTGCAAATCCAGGCAAAACTCTTGAAGCGTGGTAATCGTCAAAAAGCTT
>JAXJJE010000460.1:0-1230 GCA_036298405.1 Acutalibacteraceae bacterium | reverse complement strand
CTGACCCACAGCAAGGCTGTCGCCTTGCGAGGACGCAGTATGAAGTGTGGTGCAAAATATGCCGTGAAGAAGTCTACTTTTTAATAGAGATTAGTATTAGTATTAGTATTAAAATTTGTCTTAACACAAAAAATCGGGGCAAAATGCCCCGATTCCTTTTTATGATTATTTATTATAGTACAACTGTACCGTTGAATATCTTTTCAGCCTCACCTGTCATATATACTGTATCGTCAGTATAATTTACAACAAGCTCGCCACCTGTTAGCTGTACAGTGATATCCTCACCCTTTTTGCAGAAACCATTTTCTACTGCTGCTACAGCTACTGCACAAGCACCTGTGCCACAAGACCATGTTTCGCCTGTGCCACGCTCCCATACACGCATTTTAATTGTACGATCGTTGATAACTCTTGCAAACTCAACATTTACTCTTTCTGGGAACAGCTCGTTATTCTCGAACTTTGGTCCTATCTTTTCAATGTCAAGACGCTCAATATCCTTAACGAATACTACGCAATGTGGGTTACCCATTGATACGCATGTGATGTTGTACTCTTCACCGTCTATTGTAACAGACTGATTTACAACCTTATCGCTGTTGATTGAAACAGGAATACTCTCTGGGCTAAGGTCAGCCTTAGACATATCAACTCTTAGCTTTGTAACTATACCGTCCTGCTTGTAAGCCTTCATAGTTTTAATACCACTTAGTGTTTCAACAGTAATAGTTTCCTTATTCTGGTCAACAAGGTTGTTATCATACAGGAACTTACCTACACATCTGATACCATTACCACACATTTTACCCTCTGAACCATCAAGATTGAACATACGCATTTTTGCGTCTGCTACATCAGATGGACAAACAAGGATTACACCGTTACCACCGATACCTGTGTATCTGTCGCATAGTCTTATGCTAAGACCCTCTGGGTTGTGGATATTCTGGTTAAACGCATTGAAGCAGATGTAGTCACTGCCACAGCCGTGCATCTTTGTGAAGCTGTACTCTATCTTTTCGCCTCTCATGTTGTTGATGTCAACAAGCTCTGTGTTATACTGTGAGTATCTGCTCATCAGGCACTCAACCAAAGCATTTGCTGTATCAATTGATGTTAAGCAAGGGATATTTCTTTCAACTGTCTTTCTTCTAATTTTAACGCTATCTCTTGTTGGAATTCTACCCTTAGAAGATGTTGAAATAACATAATTAATCTTACCACTTT
>JAXJJE010000459.1:0-2268 GCA_036298405.1 Acutalibacteraceae bacterium | reverse complement strand
TAACAGCACAGTCCTTCATACCAACTACATTGTCACCTGAAGCGTCACCCTTTACATAAGAGTCTGCTGGTGGGTTTGTAGGGTTTGTTGGGTTTGTTGGGTTTGTAGGATTTGTTGGGTTTGTTGGGTTTGTTGGGTTTGTTGGAGCTGTTGGAGTCTCTGAGTAATCCTTCCAAGTGTTACCTGATGTAAATAGCTTAGAAGAACCACCAATCTTCAGACCTGGCTCCATGTCAGCTGGATATCTCTTTGAAGCTGAATTTGTACCATCTGAGAAGATTACCTGTGCAGACTCGTAGCCGTCTGGTAGATCGTAGCATAGGTAGCCACTAGCTGACTTGTTTGTTAGCTGTACGCCTGGCCATGCAGCAATTGAGCTAGCTGTTTCGCCGTCACCTGTGTAGATGTAAGCGTATACATTTGACCAGTTATAAGCTGAGTTATCAAAGTAAATTGATGTACCCTGATTTGTCTTGTAGTATGTATATGTCTGGTTGATTGCTGCACCTGTTGTTGTGTTTGTACCTGTCAGAGTAAGCTTCTGAGATGTCTCGTAAGCCTTACCTGAACCAAGTGTAACCTTTGTGCCATCTGTGAAAGATGTAGCAGCACCACCGTCGATTGAATACTTAGCATTTGAAACGTTTGTAGCGTTTAGTGTAACTGTCAGTGTGTCTGACTTGTACTTATATGTGCTACCTGCTGTACCTGGTGTAGCTGACATACCAGCCTGTGGAACAGCGTTGTAAACTACAGCGATACCTGTGTTACCGATCTGACCCTTAATTGTGCCACCTGATACAGTAAATGTGCTGCCAGATACCTGATCCTTATAAGTACCGTCCTTCATCTTGTTAGCCTTAACGCTAACTGACTGTGAACCACCACTTACATTTACAAGAACAACACCCTCTGTGCCACGCTCGTTATAAGCGATTGAGCCACTTGATGACAGGTATTCGCTCTGACCTGCAAAGTAGTTGTGGAACTTGTTAACCTCAGCAACTTCCTTATTGAAGCACTGTGTTGAGTGGATTTCGCCGATAGCACCGCCACGGTAACCCTTTGTACGAGCAAAGTAAAGTGCTGTAGCCTTGTTACGAGAAGCTACCATTGCCCATGTCTTATTGATTTTATCATCACTTACATATGTTGATTCTTTACTCTCATTTGAGTATGTATCGTGTGATTCTGCCCAAAGTACAACCTTATCAGCAGCAGCACCTGAGTTATAGTAGCTATTTGCTGCACCCTGTGCGTTACCACCTGCAACAGAATGACGGATATTATTACCTGTTGAATTGTCAGTGATACTCATATATGTTGTATATGATGATATAGCAGGACCACCTGGACCTGTGTCGCCAAGAATTTCACCATAGTAGTAAGGTGTAACACCCTTTGACTTAGCATGTTCTGTAGTTGGATTTAGTACATTTGACCAGAAGTTATACTGTGAACCCTCTGCTGGAACGCTGATGTGCTTAGCAGCATCGAAACGGAAACCGTCAACACCTGCATCAATACATAACTTCAGGTAGTTAGCAACATATTTCTGAATCTTTGGGTTTTCTGTATTTAGGTCAGGAAGTCCTGACATTGAACCGTGTGTGATACTGTAACGGTCGCGATAGTTGATTTCCTTATTCCACTGGTCATGCCAGCAACTTGAGTCATTTCTGATATCATCTGGAATAGATGGTGCAAGGTCATAACCTCTGTTGTTACCTAGGTGGTTAGCAACTACGTCAACAATAATCTTGATGCCGTACTTATCTGCCTCTGCACACAGTGCCTTAAGGTCAGCCTCTGTACCGATTGCTGTGTAGCCTGAATCCTGAACTAGCTCAAATGCAGCTGGCTGGTAGTATACCCACCATACCTCATTTGTTTTGCCTGCTGTACCTTCTTTTGCCTTTTGAAGAACTGTTGTCTGAACAGCTGTATAACCAGCCTCAGCGATTTGTGGTAGCTTTGCTTTAATATTGTTCAAAGACCACTGCCAAGCGTGAAGAATAACACCGTCCTGAATGTTGTCCTTCAAACCATATTGATTGGCAGCACTTGCTGCAACTGTTGTAGTAGCCTGAGCTTCAACCTGAGCTGTTGTAGCAGCACTTGAAGTAACTGAAGCTGTAACACCAACAGAAGAAAGCAATGCAACTGTAAGCATAACGCTCATAGCTTTTCTGCCAAATGTGTTTTTGTTAAGAAACATTTTTGTCTCCTCCCTTTCTATATTCATCTCAATCATTATATCATACGCCT
>JAXJJE010000458.1:0-9041 GCA_036298405.1 Acutalibacteraceae bacterium | reverse complement strand
GATTCTAATATAAAGCCAAAGTTATATTGACTATAGCTGTCACATCTTGACAGCTCAAATGATTCCCAATATAAATTGTTCACCATACCAGTTTTATCCACTAAATGTCTATTACAACCAAACAAAGAAAACAAAAAGCTAATACCCACAAGAATCACCACCAATCTTTTTGCTGTTTTCACTGTTAATTATCACCTATTTCACAAATAAAAATTTCATCTCCAATTTGTTATCATGCCTATATTATTTGTAGTAAATTATAAACATTTTATCCAAAATGTCACTAGCACAAGTAATAGTATTTTAACTTTTTTGTAAATTTAACCAAATAAAAAACAGCCCTCTGCAAATGCAAAAGACTGTTACTGTTTGATTTTATTTTACACTAATTATTTTCTTCCAGTGCCTTATCGGGTGTTACTATAATAAGATTTTTCTGTGCCACAGCAATAAGCAGCTCCATTCGTGTACGGTATCCTGTTTTATCCAGAATCTTGCCTATATGCCAACGGATATTAGCTTTAGTACAGCCTAGCATTGAGGCTGCGTCTTCATCACTGGTGCTTTGCATTAATGCACGTATTACATCAAGCTCAGAACGAGTAAGCTCATAGCTTGTACTAAGCCCCAGCTTAACCTCTGGTGTTTTATCTGGGAAAATATGCTTACCAGCCATAGTCTTATCCATAACCTCAATCAGCTCTCCCCTGCTACCATCTTTATACCAGAAGCTGTCAGCCTGTGCGAGCTTTGCTTTTTCGATAAAGGTATGCTCTGCCATAGATGTAATAATTATAACCTTAACTTCTGGGAATTTCCTCTTAACTACAGCACATGCCTCTATACCATTTTCGCCACGAGCAGTACACACATCCATAAGAATAAGGTCTACAGGCTCACGCATACAAAAAAGCTCTGCATCTGCAGCATTAGATATTATACCAGAAAGAATGTAGCTTTTACTGGCTTTGATAATAGCTTCAATATTTTCCTGTGCCATTTTCTGATCTTCTACAATCAATACTCTTATCATAATATATCCTCCTTTAATTTTGGAACGGTAACTGTTAATTTAAAGCTAGGCAACGACTGTATAACCATTACACCACCTGCACGTTCTACACGACGCTGTAGGTTCGACAGTCCTCCACCCTTGACAATTTCATTTTCAGGTGGCTTACCGTTATTTGTAACAGTGACAGTAGCCTCTGTGTCGTTTTCGGTAAAACCTGCGTATAGCTTTGTAGAGTCTGCATATCGTACTGCATTAGTAACACATTCACGAACAGCACAAGTAAGAATATATGCCACATTTTCTTCTTTTGGAAGTTCACCTGTTTTTATAAACTCAAGCTTCATATACTCACAGGTTTTTCGTATTTGTAACAGCATATCCTCGTCAAAGGTATCATTGTTATATTTAAGCATAGACACAGCACGTTGCCACGACTCTACAATGTCATCTGGTATATTTTCGGTGCTATCTTCCTTTAAATATTTCTGTGCAAAAACAAGACATCTTCCCATTTCGTCGTGAACACGCATTTTTGCATTTAAAATTTCTTCTTCACGGGTAACAGCAACAACATTTGCAGACAGTCGTTGTAAATCGCTATGAACCCTATGTAGCTGTTCATTTTCTTGCTGTAGCTCTATACGGTTTTTATTAAGGTCTGTTACATCGGTAGCAATAAACTGAATATAAATATTACCGTTTTCATAGGTGAAAGAGCGTTTTTCTAATCGCCATGCACTGCCATCTTTTAACAAAAATACCTTTCCGTCCTTTTTCACACCCTCAACAGGTTTAAAATCATCAACAAGACAGCTTTCTAAATCTGTTATAAACTGCACGTCCTTACCACACACAGCAAAGCTAAAACGATACATCACCAGATTGCAAAGTACTGGGATACCTGTTTCGTTAAAAAAGCACACCCCTGTAGGCAAATTATCAAAGGCTTCTTTTATAGAGTTGTTATTAATTATCCTACGGTTTTTGGTTTCGCTTAAAACTGCCCATACTAAAAAAAGCAATGACAGCAATATTATAAAAAGTAATATTATATAGGGTATGTGCAAATGTAGGCTTTGCTGTGTATTTGTTATACGGTTATCAATCTGCATTAACACATACAATGCAATATTAAGCAATAACATAAAACAAACACTGATAAGCTTTGATAGCCTGCATTTATACTTAAATAAAAGAACACTGCCACCTACAAGAGAAATTACAGCAAACTGACTGATGACAAGCAAAATAATTTGAGAAACCAAATCAGCTTCATTAAAGCAAAGCATCATTTGCTATTACCTCCCTCCACCTTGAAAGAAAGCGTATAGCAATTTTCATCTGATACACTTACCAAAATCCATTCGTTTTTTAATGTTGTCAAATCCAAGCTACACACTGCGTCAATACAGCCATAAAAGCTATTATCACGGCAGAAAAAACGTGCAAGCAAACAATTTAATCCATCGAACGATTTTTCTACCACATATTCATAAAAATCAAAAAGCTTAGTTGCTACATCTACAGGCAAACTTTTCTCCAGCTGTACTGAGCAGGCACAGTTGATTCCTGCAAGCTGTAGATTTTTCATCATTTCATTTATACTAAGGCTAAGCTCCTCTGCCTTAATTATGCCATCCTGTTCACCTACAAGAATTAAATTATTACGACGCTTAAGATAAGCACCAACAACCACAATACGACGAAGCAGCTCTCGCTTTTCTTCGGTTTTGTCAGTCTGAGTAAGCTTAGTAAGCCATTGATTCAAAAGGTCAATCTGATGAGCCGTTTGCTTATGTAGCTCGTCGTGCAAACGGTTCTTTTCTGCAATAGTACGTATTTGTTTATCTATTTTGTAGTTCTGCATAGATACAGCGTTAGAGTCCTTCAGCTCCTCACGCAGGTCTTTAAGCTCGTCCAGAATATCCAACAGCTCACGCACATCCTCTTGCCACAGTGTATATCCACCTCGTATATCAAAGCTAGACACACGCACACCACCATCTGACATTAAAGGATGGTTCTGAGCCTTTTGCATTTCTTCTTTTGATAAAGTAACTGAATCGTCTGAACGATAATGCACATTATAATCACAATCAACTACTGCTACACCTAAACCTGAATATTTCAGCAATTCATTATAGTAGGTATTTGATTGAACAAGTCCTGTCTTGATACTACTTTCCCAAATAGCTATTACTGTAAAGCAAAGTGCCGGTGTTACCTCAATAAAACTAAACAACGCACTATCAATAGTATAAAGTATAGTATAAAGAAGAGCCACAGAAAGCATTGCAATAGGTAGCCATATAGTCTTGCGTGCTCCTTTAATACGACAACGCCTTATAATCTCTGCAATCATCATAGCAATACAGGCAAAAATCCAGACCACAGCTAAATAATAAAGAGTAGTGTGCCGATATATATCCCAGCCTGCTTCATAGCCCTTATAAAAACGAAATGCACATTGGTGCAGGTCGTTAGTAAGTATTCCAATAATCAAAATTAAAGACGGAATATACATTAAATGCCATTTTTCAGGCAACCTGTATTCCTCTGATTTTCCGATATATTTTGTTGCAAACAAGCAAACCTGTGGAATTAAAATCATTGGAATATAATAAGCATACCAGCACCATTGACCAATTGGAAAAATATGATAAAACACCGTATGTCTTAGTGTTCTTACAAGCATCCAGAACATCATAAGCCCTACAAGTGTAATAAGATAACGACGCATAGATTTATTTATAATACGGTCATATACTGACACACCCCAAAAAACCATAATCCCCAGATAGATAATTAACACAACTATATGTGAAATTACATACAAAGCCAACGTAGTATCCTTGGTAACCACACGAACAAAATTAGAAAACAGTAATAAAAAAACAGTTAGCAATACATTTATAGTATAGGATTGTGTTCTTTCGTTTTTGTTCATCAACCCTTGATTTTGCATAGAGCGATAAATCGCCAGAATCAGGCACTCGGTTAATATATAAGAAACCGAAAGCCATTCAAAGCCACGAGGCAAAAGCTGTTCTATTAACCATATAATAATATTACAAAACACTGTGCCTAACAAAAGCACAGTATGAAATCTGGATTTTATCTTCTTTTTTGCAATTGCAAACAATGTAACACCAACCATAGACAGTATATAACCAAATAAATAGACATAATACAGCAGGTGCAAGGGTCCATATTCTCTTACAAGCTTAGTAGCACCATCTGCAAATTCAACATCTACACTACTATAATAAATTGGTAATATACCTGGACTGGTAGTTATACCTAGCATAATTATTCCAACAGTGGCAAGCGTTATCGTCAAAGCTTTACTCCGTTTTATCCCACAAAAACGAAGCACCATCATAAGCATAAAAAACGGCAAAAATACACTGCCTAAATATGAAATTCTGTTAGAATTAAGTGCATCGTCTAAATTGTGCGATATTACCAGCATAAAGTAACCTAAATTACAAACAGATACCGATACACACACCAGAAGCAACCAGATATCTCTCTTTTTGTCTGAAACAACACACACTCCCACCATACAAAGAGATACTAGTGCTGTTATTCCATATGCTAACGTCATCTTAAACTCACCTCTACTTTACTTAAAACAAATCAGAATTATCAGTTACTAACTCTCAAGCGATTCTATTTTACAATTTTTCTATTTTACGCACACTCTGTAAACACCAACACACCTCATCACGCTTTATTATAGCATAAATTCATAATCGTTTACACAGCTTTTGTAATTCTGCTTTATAATAGCATTTATTATCTTTGTAAGCTTTCATACAAGCTAGTGTTTAAACAGGCATTAGTATCAGACCACAAAGCACAAGCAACATCAAAAAAACGGCTAAAACTCAATGTTTAAGCCGTTTTTTTGATGTTTTTCAATACAAGCAGAGCGTTTCCTGCTATATTCACAACTGTACACAAAGCAGTATAAACAGTTCAGATAAACAGCGAGGTTATCTGTTTTTAGTTGAATAAAATTATGTTGTGAATTATCATAGCACAAAACTACAACACTGAAGCAAAATACTTCAAACAGGCTGATTGTTGCCAATATCTAATCAAATGAATTTTGAGAGAAAATTTAAAATCAACCTTATATTTTATCTTGTTTTTTGGTTCACTTTGTTTTTATAGGCATATAGCTATTTACCATGTTTTAACATTATAGTGTCCCTTTGAGTCAGTTGTAGTTGGGTAGTATCTTATTTCGCCACCACCATAAGGTATATCTACTGTTTGTGTACTACCATTTGAAAATATAACATATGTAGCTTCCTTTGGTAATTCAAAGGTATACATTGATTCGCCATAACCATTTGTACCAGCACTTGTCATTGGTCTACCTGGCCATGATGTTAATGAGATATTTGTAGAAGACCAATAGTAGCAATAAATTGTGCCACTCCATCTATGTGAATTTGTAAAGGTTACAATATTCTTTGTTACAGGGTTGGTTGGTGGCTCTGTTGGTTTTTCTGTTGGTTTTTCTGTTGGTTTTTCTGTTGGCTTTTCTGTTGGCTTTTCTGTTGGCTTTTCTGTTGGTGGTGCAGTTGGAGCTTCTCTGAAATTAACCTTACCAACCTCAGCAACATTGTCCTCTGATATTATATATCCAAGAACATATACTGCATCCTTTAGATTAACAGAGCCGTTGTTATCACTATCTGAAAGTGCAAGCCATAGCTTTGAAGAATCAATATCGCCTACAATGTATTTTAAAATTAAAATTGCATCGCTAATATTAATAGACTTATTATTATCAGCATCACCAATTATTGTTCCATTATACTCGGTAACAGTTATGCGTAATGTTTTTTCAGCATAGGATTGTTCTTTATCTGTTGCACTAATTGTAACAGTATAGCTACCAGCCTTTGATGGTACCCAATTATGAATAACTGTACTGGTATCATAGCCTAAATGACATTCTTTTGCATATATGTCACTTTTGCTATATACCTCATTACCTTTTTCGTCCTTTATTACCAATTTATGCTTAGTATCAGGATGACCTATATAACTATATTCCTCAAAGTTAGTTAAAGCCTTTAGCTCTACTGTGTCACCAACCATTATCTGCTTATCTGGGGTTGCAGTAAAGGTTGTATATTCAAATGGTTTATCTTCAATATACATAGTCACAGATGTAGATGTAACATTATAAGCAAAATCCATGGCATTTACTGTAATCTTGTAATTACCTGCTGTTTTAAAGGAATATGGATATCTAAAACCAGGTGCATATTTTTCGTCAGTAGATTGATTAAAAATTTGAGACTCAAATAATGTTTCACCTGTATCTAGGTTTTCAAATATAAATTTATACTGATAAGGCGCATATCCACCTGATGCCATACCTATATAATCTATTCCTTTGCAAGTACCAATATAAGGGTCATTGGTAATAATCTCTACTGTTAAAGGTTCAGCAACGTTTTCTGTTACAAAATAGTTAAAGCCCTTTTCAGGTGTATAATATTTACCGTTATTGTCGTCAATTCTTCCATCTGAGTCACTGAAATAAATCTTAACATCAGTTACTTGAGGTAGCTCGATTACATATTTATTAGTATAGCCTTTTTTCTCTATACAATCCTTAAATGGTGCTGTTTGCCAATCGTTATTGCCAACCTTATAATGTATGGTTGGGTTATAAAAGCCTCTATAATATATAACCATATCATTTAAAGTAGTTTCAGCCAACTTTGCTGTTTTACTTTTGTTTTCAAGTGTAAAAGGATAAATATCATCTACTTTATAGGTTTTATTCGCAATTTCGTCTACGATTTCTGCATTTTTTACTATAAGAGGCATACCATCTTCTTTTTTGTCAAAAAATTCAATTGACCAATTATAATCAAAAACATCTTCGTTTGTTAATTCTGGTACTACATTATTAAGTGCATATACCATTGTACCGTCACCGGCAGTTTTTTTACCATCGTACGAAAACTCTCTGCCTTCTTCCTCTGATTTACCTAAAAACGAGTAAATATTTGCAGAATAAACTGTACCATGCTTTTCAGCTTTTACTGTTGCATCTGTGCTATATCTATGAGCAGAATTCAGAGTATATTGTAAATATACATCTGAATTCTCGTTAGCAGGCTTTACATCTATTCTACCAATGTTTGAAAAAATTCTTAATCTTGTTGTAGGACCGTTGTTTACTGCACTTTTTTCATTAAGTGCATCGTATGAAATCCATGCAAAACCACCATTACCTACGCCTTCACCCCAAGAGTTAACAATTTTAAATGCACCCATTTCGCCTGCATCTACATTGCCATTTTGGTTTACATCTATCCAAATACCATCGTTGTAGCCTACAATAGCCATTCTGTGTCCACCTTCAGCTCCTGCCTGATGAGTAACTGCTTGCTGACCAAGAAATTTATCATTTTCAGGTGCTGCTGAATTTTTAGTTAAAGTAATTGTTTGCCAATCCAAAATACAAGTAGAATAGCTAAGCACCTCTCCGTTGCTTAAAGCTGTTTTTACGCTTAGTAAATCATCATCATCTGGTGAGGTAATCTGAGTATCAGCTATACCTATCTCATCAAAGAATTGATAATTTTCAATTCTGTTTTTTATTGATTCTCTCCACACCTCTTTTGTTGGTGTCCAGCTAAAGCAATCGTTATCATAAGGTACTGTATCCATAAGTACATTACCTTGATATTTCATAACGTCATATAAGCAAGCTGCATTTGCACCCCTATCTATGCCGTAATTTGAAAGTGCATATGTAAACTTAGGTGAATAGGTATTTTCTGGTGTTGTTTCAACACCTCTCGCTTTATTTATTGTATAGGTATACTGATAATATGTTTGTGCCCAGGCAACACAAGCACCAATGCCTCCCTGATTACCTATCTTTGGGAAATATTTACTTTGGCTATTATCCACGCTTGCTGGTAAGTCTGCTGAAATGCTACCACCACTTGGCACCTTATACTTTTTACCAATCAGCTTATAATACTCAGATGGTGATTCAATAATCTCTACATCCTCTGGTAGCTCTTCAACCTCGGTAGTAATATCACCTGTTGCGTACGAAGGATACAATTCCTTATAGCTTTTTTGTGTATTTGTTTTTTCAGCTGTAGAATTTGCTTTAGCTGTAGCATCAGCTTGCTGTGTTGCAGAGCTTACCTGTGCAGGCTCACTCTGCCCAACTGCTGTTGCAACTGTTGGTGCAAATGTGAGCGTTGACATAACAGTCGTTGCTGACAACACCATTGAAATGAGTTTACTTGTTCTTCTTCTCAATTTTCTTACCTCTTTCTTGAAATCAAATTTTTAATAATTATATATCATCAGGTTTTAACCTTGCAATGACCCTTAGAATCAGCTATTGGGTAATACTCAATAAAGCTACTTATATACTTAAAATTATAATCAGCGTTTTTCTTGTGACCATTTAAGATGATTGTGAATAGATAATCGCTAGATTTATCACAAATATTATATACAAACTAAACCACCACAAATCCCCCATTATTCAGTAATTTTAACACCATTTTTTAACATATTCAACAAAATTAAGTACTTTTTGATTTTTTGTTAGGCTTACTAATTTATTCAGAATATTTTGATAATATTCCCTAAAAAATTATGTGCTCAGGTATAACCTCCGATTTATACTAATTTCTAATTCAAGCAAAAACTATAAGTAAAATTTCTGTTTGTTTAAAGTAATAAGCATAACAAAAGTAGCTTAAATTCTAAAAAAACTTTTTAAGTGTTAGTGTTACAGAGATTATAGCATTAAAAAGCAAGATACGCCTTATTGAGCATAAATACTAATACTTTCATCTGCTTTTGAAACGCCTTGTACTGCTTGGTTCTACAGGCTTGTGGTTAAAGAGTACCATAGTAAAATCTTCCAATAAACTTACCCGTAAAAACAAACTCCTTTAAGCTTCTATCATAATTATACTTATACTAATACCTGATTAAACGATTGAATAGATTGTCG
>JAXJJE010000457.1:0-1740 GCA_036298405.1 Acutalibacteraceae bacterium | reverse complement strand
CACTTCATAATAATCTCTTTTATCAGCCAAGATAATGCCTCCTGTCAGCAGAAAAATTTTAAAAAGGATTTTAAATTAGAATTTATATCATACTTATTTTTTTATGGATTTCATCTACTTCGTAGCTTGCTCCGTCAAACCTAGGCCATGCGTCCACATTGTCATTGCTTTTTCTTGGAATAATATGAATGTGAAAATGTGGTACAGATTGACCTGCACTTTCATCACTTGCATTCAGCAGGTTTACCCCTTCATAGCCACAATTTTCAACGCAATGCTTTGCAACCTTTTTAACTGTAAGCATTAAATGGTTAAGCGTATCAAAATCACAATCAAGAATATTTTTTATATGCTTTTTAGGTATTGCCAGCATATGTCCATCAACATCCTTTGCAATATCCATAAACACCATTGTATACTCATCTTCATAAACCTTAAAGCACGGAATCTCTCCACTTGCAATTCTGCAA
Organism: Acutalibacteraceae bacterium; assembly: GCA_036298405.1. Classification (GTDB taxonomy): domain Bacteria; phylum Bacillota; class Clostridia; order Oscillospirales; family Acutalibacteraceae; genus CAG-964. The sequence goes on along the minus strand of JAXJJE010000457.1, from coordinate 1,270 downwards.
AATATACAATCCATATATCAATTACCTACTTATACTAATTCATCTTAAAAATCCTTATACCCCAAACAGGGCAGAAGTAACTTCTGCCCTGCTTTCGGAAAAAGTCACTATTCTACATTATACAACATACTGTGACTAAAATCTATTATTATTTTAAAACAAATTATTAATTCTTATTACTCAACATCTGTGAAATCAGCATCGTATACATTACCATCGTTGCCATCTGTTGGGTTACCACCCATATTGCCCATATCAGGAGCACCCTGAGCAGCCTGTGGGTTAGCCTGCTGATATAGCTTAGCAGAAACCTCATAAACTGTCTTCTGTAGGTCCTCTGTAGCCATCTTGATAGCGTCTACTGCGTTCTGCTCGATAGCTGTCTTTGTAGCACTTACCTTTGACTGGATAGCGTTCTTATCCTCATCGCTTATCTTGTCGCCACTTTCGTTTACAAGCTTTTCAGCCTGATAGCATAGGTTTTCAGCCTCGTTCTTTGTGTCTACCTCTTCACGACGCTTCTTATCCTCAGCAGCGTACTGCTCAGCATCTCTTACAGCCTTTTCGATATCTTCCTTAGACATATTTGTATTAGAAGAAATTGTAATCTTCTGCTCTTTACCTGTACCAAGGTCTTTAGCAGATACATTTACAATACCATTAGCGTCAATATCAAATGTAACCTCAATCTGTGGTACACCTCTCATAGCAGGTGCAATACCTGTTAGAGCAAACAAGCCTAGCTGCTTATTGTCACGAGCAAACTCACGCTCACCCTGAAGAACATTGATTTCAACCTGTGTCTGATTATCGGCAGCAGTTGAGAATATCTGGCTCTTCTTTGTTGGGATAGTTGTGTTACGCTCGATAACCTTTGTCATAACGCCACCCATTGTTTCAACGCCAAGTGATAGTGGAGTAACGTCTAGTAGTAGCAAGCCGTCAACCTCACCACCAAGTACACCACCCTGAATAGCAGCACCCATTGCTACACATTCGTCTGGGTTAATACCCTTAAATGGCTCTTTACCGATAAAGCTCTTTACAGCCTCCTGTACAGCAGGGATTCTTGAAGAACCACCAACCATAAGAACCTTGTTAATCTCGCCGATTGATAGACCACTATCGCTCAGAGCTCTTCTTACTGGACCCATTGTGTTTTCTACAAGGTCAGCTGTAAGCTCGTTAAACTTAGCTCTTGTTAGAGTAAGGTCAAGGTGCTTAGGACCTGTTGCATCTGCTGTGATATATGGTAGGTTAATAGCTGTTG
>JAXJJE010000456.1:0-3006 GCA_036298405.1 Acutalibacteraceae bacterium | reverse complement strand
GATATGAAAAAATTTATTGGCGACGATATTAGGCAGCAGAAAATTTTAAAAGATTTATTTAATTCACTCTAAGAAATAACGTTTTAATCGTCAAATGTTCATAAATATTCTTTACACTTGAAACTAAAATGAATAATATTTTTAATGAACATAACATAAAACATTTACAATTGTTTTAATATATTAAATACCCATTTTTTAATAACCATAACAAAATTATATGTACAAGAATATTAAAAGATTTGTAAATATTTATTAACTATTTTCAGATTAAAATTACCCTTATATCAATAAATCACACTCTTTACCAATTATACATTATTAATAAAAAATCGTCAAGCTATGACTATTTCTAATAAAAAATTTGTTAATTTTTTATTAAAATACAGGGTGGAATTTGAAATATTAGTTTACGATTTATATAGCAAAATAGTCAAACATTTTCAATGCATTAATTAACTCGTTATAAAAACATAAAGTTTGCTATTAATTTACATTTTATTAATTTTTTTAATTAATCTCATATGATAAAATACATTTATAAAATATTTTGGAGAGATACTCTATGCTAAAAAAAATACTTTGTACTGTAGGTGCAATTATTGCAGGAACATCTATAGCAGCCTGTGATACTAACCAGTCACACACAAATGACACAAATACTGTAAATTCTAATATCAGTATCACTGATGAAAACATAGAAATTTTAGAAAACGAAAATTACAGATTTGAAAAGAGCGATAATGGCATTAACCTGATTGAATATATTGGTTCTGAAAGAGATGTTATTATACCTGATTTTATAGATGATGCATATGTAACCTCTATTGACGCTAGGTGCTTTTCTAACAGCGAAAATAAGGATATTATAAACAGCGTCACTTTATCCTCTTATATTAACGATATTAGCCCTTTAGCCTTTTACAACAGTAAATCTTTACAAATAATAAATTGCCTTTCTAATGATAATTTTATTTCGGAAAATGGTATACTTTACACCTCTGACATGGAATATTTAGTAGCATATCCAGAAAATAAAGCAGACATAGAATATATAATGCCAGACACAGTAAAGAAGATTTATAACAATGCTTTTTCTTTTTGTGATAATCTAAAAATTCTAAAGCTTTCTGAAGCTTTAGAGGCCATTCCAGACTATGCCTTTGCTTATAATTCTTCAATATCAGAAGTTATTGTTTCTGAAAATGTAAAAAATATTGGTTTTGCAGCATTTTGTCATTGTCCTAATTTAAGTAAACTAGTTTTACCACATAAAAATATAGAAATGAACGACAAAGCAATTATTTATTGCGATAATTTAAAAAATATTGAATATGTAAAACAATCAAAATAATTTAAAGCTATTAACAAACAAAAATCCGAGCAATCAGATGTTAAACACTTGATTGCTCGGATTTTTTATTTAATACCTAAGCTAATAATTTCTATTACAAATTATTAATCGTCAATATTCTCAAGGTCAGACTCATCAACAACACGTATTGGCTTTTTGTTGAATAGGTCGTACATTACAGGTACTATGTAAAGTGTCATTATTGTTGCGTACACTAAGCCACCGATACATACAATAGCTACTGGCTGCATCATTTCTGTACCCTCACCAATACCAAGAGCCATACTAAACAAGCCTATGATTGTTGTGATTGCTGTCATAAGAATTGGTCTCATTCTTGTTTTACCTGCTTCTATAAGAGCTTCTTTCTTTTCCATACCCTCGATACGAAGCTGGTTGATATAGTCAACAAGTACAATACCATTGTTTACAACTACACCACACAGCATTACAAATCCTATTAGTGCTACAACACTTACATCAAAGCCTGTAATAAACAAGCCTAAGAAGCCACCCGTAAATGCAAGTGGAATTGTAAACATTACTATAAATGGAGATTTCAAGCTTTGGAACTGTGCTACCATTACAAGATAAATGAAAATTACACCAAGTAAAAGCATCTTACACATATCTACTACAGATTCCATTGTGCTTTCGTTTTCACCAGAAAATTCGATAGATACATCTGATGAATGTTCGTACTTATCAACAGCAGCCTTAACTCTGTTAGATACATCTGTAACTGTATAATCAGGAGATATTTGACCAGTTACAGTCAGATATCTTCTTTGCTGTTCTCTTGAAATAGATGTCATTGCATCTGCTTTTTCTATTGTAGAAATTTCGCCAAGAGTTATAGTTTTATTCTTACCCTCACGGTCAGTATATGTAAGCTCCTGATCAAGTAGTCCCTCAGCTGTAGTTGATACCTTTTCATCATCAATTACGAGCACATCGAAGGTAGAGCCATTAGAATACTCTAGCTTTGTAGCTGTTTTTTCGGTTGTAAGCAATGCATTTACCTGCTGGAAAACCTGAGCGACTGTCAATGAGTGCTTCATAGCCTTTTCTTTGTCTACAGTAATTCGTATTTCTGTAGTTATATCAGCAATACCATTATCGGTTTTTTCTACACCATCAACCTTTTTGATGATAGCTTCAATCTCGTTTGCTGTTTTCTGTAGCTTATCCAAGTCATCACAGAAAACCTGTACAGCAATACCACTACCCATAAGCATTGACATTGAACCCATAATACCACCAGCAACAGAAATTTCTGCATTGAACTTACCATCTAGTTGCTTGTTGATGTCTTTTATGATAGCTTCACTATCTTTAGCATATTCATCTTTAAGTACAAGGTAGATAATAGAGCTACCACTATCGGCAGAGCCCATACCCATTATGCTGGTAGCATCACCAACCATAGCTCCCACTGTTTCGTACTTATCTGATTTTTTGATAATTTCAAGTACACCTTCGGATACCTTTATAGTATCCTCTAGCTCGCTACCCTTTGGCATTGTTATATTAACCTGTATTTCTGCACTGCTTGCACTTGGCATAAAGCTAAAGCCCTTTGATAGCGACAATGCTGTACTACCTACAAGCAATACTATTGATAAGATAAGTGCGATTGCTCTGTGTGATAG
>JAXJJE010000455.1:0-4345 GCA_036298405.1 Acutalibacteraceae bacterium | reverse complement strand
CTTTAGCTTCATAGCAATAGCCATAGCATCTCTTGAGTTGTTAAACATAAGAATGTTACCACTGTAATCTTTATTCCACAATACATCAAAGCTTGTTGGCTTTTCTGCAACCATTGTTTTGTTGTAAGCAAGTGCAACCACACCCCAAGAATATGGCACTGAATACTCACCTGTTGGGTCAAAATCAGTTGTTTTGTACTGCTCCATAATGTTTTTAACATTTGGAACATTATCAAAGTTAATCTTCTGTAGCATATCCTCCTCGATAAGCTTGCTTATCATATAGTCAGAAGGAATAATTACATCGTAAGATGAGTTACTCTCTTTTAGAAGATTATACATTTCTTCGTTTGACTCGTAGTTAGTGTAATTAACCTTTACATTGTATCTCTCTTCAAACTCTGCGATAGTATCAAGAGTACCCTCTTCACCAGTTGAGATATACTCACCCCAGTTAAATACATTAAGCTCCTCTTTTTTCTCGCCACAGCCTGCACATAGCACAGCTGTAGAGCCTATAAGAATTGTACTTAATAAAACAGCAAAAATCTTTTTCATTTATTACTCTCCCTTACTCTCATTATGTATATTCTAAAAAAGTTAAAAACGATTTTTAATATCAGCCCTGAATTCCCTTTTCTTTATTCAGCCTGCTTTCTCTGATGTTAACTATAATTAAAATAGTAATTGTTATAACAAAAAGCAATGTAGAAAGAGCGTTTATTGTTGGCGACACTCTTCTTTTTAGCATTGTATAAATTTCGATAGGCAGGGTCTGGAATTTTGGGCCTCTTGTAAAGTATGTAATTACAAAATCGTCAAGCGAATAAGTAAACGACATAAGCATACCAGACACAACACCTGGCATAATCTCTGGCATTACAACCTTAAAAAACGCTTGTCGCTGGTTACAGCCCAAATCAAGAGCAGCCTCGTAAAGGCTTTTATCCATTTGTCTTAGCTTAGGCATAACATTAAGTATTACATAAGGTGTACAAAAGCTTATGTGTGCAATAAGCACCGTAGCAAAGCCCATTTCAAAATCGAACATTTCGCCCAAAAATGCAAACAAAAGCATAAACGAAACACCAGTAACGATTTCTGGGTTGATTATAGGCATATTTGAAACGTTAGTAACCAAGCTTCTAACAGGCTTTTTCATATTGTAAATACCTATTGCAGCAAGTGTGCCCAATACAGTAGAAAACAAGGCTGCAAGCACAGCAACAATAAGTGTGTTGTACAGCGATGTCATTATAGCCTCGTTATTGAAAAGCTCTATATACCATTTTAATGTAAAGCCCTTCCACACCGAGGTTTTTCCGTCGTTAAACGAATAAAGAATAAGTACAGCAATTGGTATGTAAAGAAAAATCATTACCAATGTTATGTATAGATTAGATATAAAATTACTCTTTTTTCTCATACCACAGCAGCCTCCTCGTCACCAAACTTATTCATAAATATTATGAACAGAAGAATGATTACCATAAGAGCAAGTGCTATGGCAGAGCCTACATTCTTATCTCTTTGGAAGATGTTTTCTATAACATCACCAATCATTTTATCGCTTGTACCACCCAGATACTGTGCAACAAGGAATGTACTTGCAGTAGGCACAAACACCATAGTAATACCACTTATAATACCTGGTACACTTAACGGGAATACGACCTTGCTGAATACTTTAAGCTTATTAGCTCCTAAATCCTCAGCTGCCTCTATTAGTCTGTTATCTATTTTAAGCATTACAGAGTTAAGTGGCAACACCATAAAAGGTAAAAAGTTATACACCATACCAAGCACAACTGCACCCTGGTTGCCAAGCAAGGCAACATCAAAGCCCAGTAGCTTTACACCAATATCCACCAAGCCGTCATTCTGCAAAAGCAAAACCCAAGCGTAGATTCTTAGTATAAAGTTCATCCACATAGGTAGCATTAACAGCACCGTAAGCAAATTACGCTTTTGCTGAGTTGCTCGTGACATTATATAAGCTAATGGGTAAGCAATAAGTAAGCATATTGCCGTGGATAAAAAGGCTATCCATAGTGAACGAATAAACACATCTTTATAATAAAGACTGTCGATAAACGATTGCAGGGTAAAAGCACCCGACGAATCGGTAAAAGCATAATAAACCACCATACCAAGTGGAATTATTGTAAAAAACAACATCCATATCAGGTAAGGATATGACGGTGCCTTAGATTTCATCAGCCAACACCCTCGCTTTCCTCAACCTGTACAAATCGGGCGTTATCAAATTTAAAGCAGATAGGTGCATTTGTAGCAACCTGCTCGTCCTGCATACTCGTCATAAGCCACTTATGATTTTCTGTTTCCATAATAATTTCGTTATATTCACCCTTGTAAATAACAGACACAATATATGCCTCAAGCTGGCCGTTACCGTCACCTGCTACATAAATATCAGATGGTGGCAGAGTAACCTCCAGCACAACATCCTCAGCATAGCAATGACCCTCTACCAATACTGTGTTGCCCTCAATGTCAATCTCCATTGAGTTTTCGTCAGGATTACTGCTTATAACCTTCGCCTTAAAAATATTATTTTCGGTTGGGAAAAGCTTATTCATTATATGTATATTATCAGGTATAAAGCTCATACCTATTTCTTTACCTACAGCCTCACAGCGTGTACTGTGAATAATCCACAGGCAACCGTTGCATTTAACCTCCATTTCGTAATGAACACCCTTAAACACAACGTTTGTAACAGTACCCACAAGCAAGCCCTCTGCCGGTGGTACTATTTCGATATCCTCAGGTCTTATTACAACATCTACAGGCTGATATGGCTTAAAGCCCTTATCGCTACACTTTATCTCTTTACCCTGTAGAATCACCTTATAATCCTCTTTCATTACTCCGTTAAGAATATTAGCCTCGCCTATAAAGTCGGCTACAAAGGCATTAACAGGCTCGTTGTAAATATCGGTTGGTGTACCAATCTGTTCGATTTTACCGTTATTCATTACAACAACTCTGTCAGACATTGTAAGTGCCTCTTCTTGGTCATGAGTAACAAATACAAAGGTTGTTTTTAGTTGATTTTGCAATTGCTTAAGCTCTATCTGCATATCCTTACGAAGCTTTAAATCAAGCGCACCCAAAGGCTCGTCAAGTAAAAGCACCTTAGGGTCACACACCAAAGCTCTTGCAATAGCCACACGCTGTTGCTGACCACCCGAAAGCTTTGATATAGGGCGTTTTTCATAGCCCTTAAGGTCTACAACTGCAAGCATCTTCTTTACTGCTTTATCTATTTCTTCTTTAGTTTTCTTTTGTAATTTCAAGCCAAATGCTATATTTTCATAAACATTCAAATGTGGAAACAAGGCGTATTTTTGAAACACCGTATTTACATTTCGTTTATTTGGCGGAAGATCGTTAATTCTTTTACCTTCAAAATATACATCTCCACCGTCAGGCTCTAAAAAGCCTCCGATAATTCTTAGCGTAGTAGTTTTACCACAACCACTAGGCCCCAAAAGTGTAATAAACTCCCTGTCTTTAATATCAAGGTTGATTTTATCTAATATTACCTCATCATCAAACTTTACCTCGATATTCTGTAGAGATACGACAGTATTTTCACTCAATTTATGCACCCCCAGATAGATATATATAACAAACAAAATTCAGCAGTTTGTCACCTTACAGTATATCTATAAACGACCTTATTTGTCAATATTTTTTCGCTCTAAGAAAAAATATTTTATTTTGTCTTACTGAACAACTATATTTACAATAACCAATTAACCCCTTTTTTAAACGGATTATTTACTTTTTTAGCTTATTAATCTATAATAAAAGCCATAACACTAAAATTTTCAGCGAGGATTTAACAATGAAGTTTAATAGACTTGTTACATTTTTACTTTTAACTGCAAATATTATTTCGTTTACTGCCTGTGGTAACAAAGCCGACGAAAACACAAAGACTACAACCCAAACACAGGCTACAGTACAGGCTACAGCACAGCCACCGGCACAGGCACCAACAGAGTCTGTTACAAAGGCTACTCAAGCTCCTACACAACGCACTACCAAACCAAAGCCACAGCCTACTACACCTACACAGGCTGGCACCGACGCTTACTCTGTAGTAGACTATACCTTGGCTGTTTTGTGTCAGGATGAAGCATATGTGTCAGCCACAAAGGAAGAACAAATCGCAATGGTACAAGCCTGCTTTACCAATCTTGAAATCCAAGGCTACATAATGGCTGGCTCTATCAACTTTGAAGAAACACACTTTGGCACATTCAGCTTTAAATACAGCGATGGTTCAGAGGGTTCATTCACATTCCAAAGATTG
>JAXJJE010000454.1:0-9127 GCA_036298405.1 Acutalibacteraceae bacterium | reverse complement strand
TTGGCGTAGTTTATGGTAACCCAGAGGTTACTCCTGGTGGTAGAGCGTTAAAGTATTACTCATCTGTTCGTATTGAGGTGCGTAAGGCAGAGGTAATCAAAAACGGTTCAGAGCCTATTGGTTCAAGAACAAAGGCAAAGGTTGTAAAGAACAAGATTGCTCCACCATTTAAAGAGGCTATATTTGATATTATGTATGGCAAGGGTATTTCAAGAACAGGTGAGCTGTTAGACCTTGCTGTTGAAAGAGATATTATCCACAAGAGTGGTGCTTGGTTCTCTTATGGAGAAGAAAGACTTGGCCAGGGTAGAGATAACATAAAGGCATTGTTGGAAGAAAACACAGCTCTTGCAGAGGATGTAGAGCAGAAGGTGCTACAGGCTATTGCTGAAGAAAGAGAAGCAACTCTGAAGAAAAAGTCACCAGAAAAGAACGAAAAGGTAATAGAGGATACAGTAAGCGACATTCAGCCTGCTGTAGATACAACAGATATTGATATAATGGTAGAGGATTAATAAATGCTTGTAACAGCAGTAGAGCCACGCAGAAAGTCGATGAGTGCATTGTATATAGATGGCGAATATGCCATGAATCTGGACACAATGACACTTATGAAGCACCGTATAAAGGCTGGTGTGGAAATTACAGACGAAGAGCTGCGTGAGCTTATAGAGGAATCCGACACTAACAGAGCAAAAGAGAGAGCGTTATATCTTGTAACATATCGTGACCACTCCAAAAAGGAGCTTACCGACAAAATCAAGCGTACCTGCTCGCCAGAGGCTGCCGAAAGTGCTGCACAAAAAATGGAGGAGCTTGGTTTAGTTGATGACGAAAGCTTTGCGAGAAAATACGCAAACGAGCTTTTGCGTAAAAAGCATATGTCACCACGAGCAATAGAATATAAGCTTAAAGAAAAGGGAATTTCAGCCGAGCTTATTGCTGTTATAAAGGACGAGCTTGAATATGACCCTTATGAAGAGATAAGAGCAATTCTCGATAAAAAATATTCTGACTATGCAGAAAACGAAAAAACAAAAAAGCGTGCAGTTGCAGCACTACAACGCTTAGGCTGGAGCTGGAGCGATATAAAATCGGCAATGAATGACGATTATTATTGATAATTGATTGCGTTAATATATTGTTAAGTAACAAGGCTTTTGCTATCTGAAATCGGATAGCAAAAGCCTGTTTTGATATTTGTAGAAATTTAGTGTATAATTAAAACATAAAAACAAAGGAGAATAAGTGTATGTTCTTTTTACCAAAGCATTTTAAATATGAGGTAAATGCAAATTCAAAAGAAATAGCTGACAAAATTCAGGAAAAAATAAAGCCTGTGGGCATTAAGGGTGCTGACGGTGATATTTATGACTTTAATGGTGTTGTTGACTCTGATTCATTTGAGCTTACGCTTAACCCAGCGTATACACTGACAGCTCGAAAGAGTATATATACTGAGCGTATTTTCTATGGTAGCATGAAAGAAAACAACAGCAAAACCACAGTTGATATAAAAACTAAGTTTACAAAGCTTAGCATAATTACAATGATTTTATTTGTTGTGTTCTGGTTTTTTATGGCAGTCATAGTTGAATCCTTTACGCCAGATAGCAATATTATAGAATCTATAATATATACTGCTTGTGCATTGGTAGTAATTTATGTTGTTTTAGGATTTTTTGTAAATCTGACCACAAGAGATACAAGAGAAAGATTAGAGAGTATTTTTGAGGAGTTTGGCTACAAAAGGATAAAATAAAGCTTTACATATCAGAAGGAGTTGCTGATTTATGTTTTTATCAAAGAAATTAGAATATGAAGTAAACTGCCCTAAAAAGATTATATTGCAAAGATTAAAAGCGTCAGTTAAGCCACCATGTATGAAGCGTACCGAGGGTGACTCTTACGACTTAGAGGGAAGTGTGGGTACAGATTCATTTGAGGTTTGCTTTAATCAGTATTTTTCACCTGTAGGTAGTGGAAAAGAACCGATAAGAATAAACCTTTTTGGTAAGCTTACAGAACAAAACGGAAAAACATATATAGATATACAGGTTAAAACGCCAGTGATTTTATATGTCATATTTATTCCATTAATTATTTTTGCAATAATTAATTTATGCTATACATATATCACAGAGAATAAAATATTAGAAAGCTTACTACCTATACTAACAATAATTTTTGCTTTTCCAACATTCGGATTTTTAATGAAAGAGCAGGCTAATCTTGCTTTAGGGGTGGTTGAAAAAATATTTAAGGAATGTGACGGCTTGTGCTCATTATAATAAATTCTTTTTGAATATTTATTTAAAATGCTTTAACTAAATATTTTTTATGTTATAATGTGGGTAAAGTAAAAAGAAAGGATAATAAGAATGAAAAAGAGAATAAATTTCTTTAAGTCTGTAGCAGGTGTAGCTATGTCGGTATTGTGTATAGGTGCAAGTATGCCTGTGGCTATGGCTACAAATGTTGACGGTATTATGTCTAAAATGACATTAGAAGAAAAAATAGGCCAAATGATAACCGTTTCGGTAGAAAATTGGAATGGTGAGGGCTTTACAATTATGGAGGACGGTGTGGCTGAGATAATCTCGAAAAACTCAGTTGGTGGAGTAATCCTCTTTGAAGAAAATCTTGAAAGCACCGAGCAAATTGTAGCATTAACATCTGCTTTTCAGAATGCAGCGTTAAGCTCTAAAAATAAAGTACCACTGTTTATTTCTACCGACCAAGAGGGTGGAGAGGTTGTAAGATTGAAGTATGGTACATCTCTGCCTGGTAATATGGCAATTGGTGCAACAAACAATGCACAGTATGCAAAAGCAGCAGGTAATATTCTGGGCAGCGAGCTTTCAGCCCTTGGCATAAATGTAGACTTTGCACCGTCGTTAGATGTTAATACAAACCCACAAAACCCTATAATAGGCTTAAGGTCGTATTCATCAGACCCTAATTTGGTTTCGAAAATGGGTGTACAGACAATAAACGGTATTCAGGAGAAAAATATAGTTGCTGCTGCTAAGCACTTCCCTGGCCATGGTGATACATATACCGATTCACACACAGGCTTGCCTGCTGTTGATAAATCATTGCAAGAGATAGAAGCCTGCGAGCTTGTACCATTTAAAGCTGCAATAGAAAACGGTGTGGATATGATTATGACAGCACATATTCAATTCCCACAGATAGAAAAGCAGACTGCTGTGTCAGAGATTACTGGCAATGAGGTTACATTACCTGCTACGCTGTCTAAAACGATAATTAATGATGTTCTAAGAGTAAAGCTTGGATACAATGGTGTTGTAACTACAGACGCTATGAATATGGGTGCAATTGCTGATAATTTTAGCACAGCACAGGCAAGTATTCTTGCGATAAACGCAGGTGTTGATATGCTGCTTATGCCTGTAAGCATTGCAGACGACAGCAGTGCCAGAGAGCTTTCTGACCTTATAGGTATGATAAAATCAGCCGTTAAAGATGGTAGAATAGAAGAAGTAAGAATAAACGAGTCTGTAAAAAGAATTTTACAGCTAAAAGATAAGCGTGGTATTCTTGATTATAAAGCACCTACTGTAGAAAATGCGTTAAAAACAGTAGGCAGTGTTGAAAATCACGAAGCCGAGGACGATATTGCAACAGGTGCAATTACAATATTGAAAAACGAGAGTAACACATTACCATTTAAACCACAGCAAGGACAAAAGGTAGTGCTTATATCTGCCTATAGTGACGAAATAACCTGCTTTGATTTTGCAATGTCAAGAATGATTGCAAAAAATACTATACCAGCTGTTGAGTACGAAACCTATTATTACAATAATGGTACCAGCCTTGATGAAATCCTTACTGCTGTAGGCAGTGCAGATTATGCTATAGTGCTTTCTGAAATGCTGAGCAACAGCGATATTTCACCAGATAGCCTATGCACTACTGTTACAAAATCTGTAAATGATTATGCTAAGCAAAACGGAATTAAATGTGCTGTTGTAAGTGTGGGCAAGCCTTACGATACAGCAAACTATACCAACGCAGATGCATTGCTTGTAGCTTATGGCTGTAAGGGTATGAATGCAGAGGATACAAACGGTGCTTTGCCTGCCACATATACCTATGGACCAAATATTATTGCAGCTGTTGAGGTTGCATTTGGATATAAAAATCCTTATGGTACATTGCCTGTTGATGTTCCTAGAATAAGAGAAGATGGTTCTATGGATATATCACAGAATGCCTTTAATAAGGGTGATGGCTTACTTTATCAGGGTACAGTAAGACCATCAGAAATTACAGAGGCTGTTACAGAAATGTCTACTATGCTTATAACTGACCACAACAACGAAGGTGCAGTTACTAAGCTGTTTATGAATATGCATGAAAAGGGAACACTTAATATCTTTATTTTGCTTTCAGTCTGTGCTTCAATAGTATTTTGTATTTTAGTAGTGTTGATAATCAGAAGTAGAAGTACTGCAAAAAGAAAGAAAAGCAGAAAAGCAAAGGTTAAAAAAAGTTCACAATCTGTTTTAGAAGAGCTTGAGCAAGAGCTTGCACAAAAAGAAACATCAGACGAAACAGAAAACACAGAAGAAACAGAATAATGAAAAAACAGCTGAATTTCAGACCGAAATTCAGCTGTTTGATTTTGCGATATCTTGATTTTTATTAAAAATTATTGAAAAAGCTGTAACGATTTTAAATCTGAGTTGTCTAATAAGTGTCGGATAATTAAAAGGCAGGTGAGGTTGTGATTAAAGATAAGAATAATAATGGAATTACCGAGGAAGTGCTTTGTGCAGAATATTCGGCTGTGTTTCATTATGTATTGTCGCTGTGTCGTAATGAAGGCGAGGCACAGGATATAACACAGGAAGCATTTTTAAAGGCGTTAAAGGCTTCTGACAAGTATGCTGGTGACAGCAGTCTGTATACATGGCTTTGTGCTATTGCTAAAAATCTGTGGCTTAATAAATGTAAAAAGTATAAGCGTGAGGTTATACCCGAAAGTGAAAATTCTTTGGAGTCAGCTAATACACAATCGCTGGAAGATTTACTGATTGATAAGGATATGACTATGTATGTGCATACTATACTGCACTCTCTTGAAGAGCCATATAAGGAGGTTTTTTCTTTGAGGGTGTTTGGTCAGCTGTCGTTTGTTGATATTGCAAAGCTTTTTGGCAAAACAGACAGCTGGGCAAGAGTTACATATCACAGGGCAAGAAAATTAATTTTAGATAAGCTCAGAAAGGGTGGTTACTATGAATAATAAAAAAACAGAAATAGATTGCGATATCGTGCGTGATTTATTGCCATTATATCACGACGGAGTGGTCAGCGATACAACAAAGCTTGCAGTTGAGGAGCATATGGATAGTTGTACATCGTGCAAGCAGGAGTATGACGAGCTTTTGGTTGATTTGCCGGTTGAATACTCTGAAAGCAACACTAAAAACAAGTTTAAAACAATGATGAGCAAGCAGAAAATTAAGCGTATCAGTATATTGATAACATCAGTAATTTTATCATGTGTTTTAGTTGTTTCAATTATCATTGGTTTAACAGAAATTCCGATTGCAGAAATACCCGAAGAAGAAATTGAAATTTATAAAGTGTATGGTTATGAAAGCGAATACGGATATGAATTTTTTGTATTATTTAACGCAAGTTCATATGAAAAAAGTTTGTTTGGATTAGGAGAGATTAAAGATGGTGTACTCAGTTTAGAGTTTAAAAAACCAATAATTTCAGACATGGTTGATTCTGAGGAGGTAATATGGGCGTTTAAAATCCAAGACGAATATATAGAAGAACTAGAGTCCCTTTCCTTTGCAGGAGATATAATCTGGAGTAAGAAAGATTTGAATAAAAATATTCCTGACTATGTTTATGAATATATATCAAATGAAGATAAGTGGGTAGATATGGATTTAGATTTAAGTGAGGATTATATCAGAATATCTTATGAAGATGGTAGCTATAAGCAGTGGACTATTGACGGAGAGCTGGTAGAGCAGTTGAATTAATAAACTTATTGCTTTGGTAAGTTATAATAGCTTTAGCAGATAAACTGAATAAAGGTTAATAAGTAAAAAACAGCTGAATTTCAATTTGAAATTCAGCTGTTTTTAATAGCTAGGCAGTATAATTTAATCAGCCTGTGGTAAGGCTTAAAATAAGGTAGTCCATAATAAATACAGAGCTTATACCACAAAGTACACCTAAAACAACACCACAGATAACATCTGTAAGGTAATGAACTCTAAGGTAAATTCTCGAAAAGGATATTAATATAGCAATAATAAGAATAATTATCCACATAGGTGTAGAGCATCGAACTATAGCTAATGTTGCTATAGCAAATGATGATGCAGTGTGACCTGATGGGAAAGAATAAAAGCTAGGTCGTCTTACTATAAGGTCTTCGTCCTCCAGCTTGTGGCAAGGTCGCATACGACCCACAAGGTGCTTTATTATTCCTTCTCCTAATATAACTGTAAGGCTAACGGCTATTAACATATTTACGCCTATATAGGTTGTTTTTGGATTAATGAAATAAGGTATACTTACTAATATCCATACAAAGCCCTTTGTACCTAGCATAGAGAAAAAAATCATAATTCGGTTAAGCATAGGTGTATGTAGCCTGCCTACCCAATCTATAATTCTATCGTCAATATATTGAATTAGTTTAAGCATAAGTATATCTCCACAGATAAAATCATTCAGCTTCAAACGGTGATTGCTCGCTTATTTTTTTAGAGGTTAAAAACTCTACAGAACGTTCAATAGAATCTCTTGATGTGCCCCAGTCTTGTCCGTTTGCTCGGTAGTCAAACATGGTGCAAAAATGTGCAACATCTGCCTTAAGGCTTTTTAAATAGCCACCCGTAAGCTTTGAAGTAACACTGTAAAATTCTGGCAGCGATTTTGAGCTTATACCCTTGTTTAAAGCTGCCTTCATAAGCATTGTGTAGTGCTTCATACAGATATAAGGCTGTTCAGCATATAGCTTTCTGAATTCTTCTTCCTTTTCCCAGGTTTTAAATATAGTTTGCATCAGGTGGTGCATACCCCACTCCATTTTATTGCAAACATAACAGCTGTGCCGTATTTCTTCAAGCTTTGCAAGCTTCTTTTTATCTGGCTTGCCTTTAACTTCGTCTGGGATAAGCTCTGTCATAATTTTATTAAGATGAGTATCAAGAATAAGAGCATTTGGTAAACGCTTGCCGTGATGTACCATCATATTAAAATGTGTATAGCAAAAGCCCAGATTATTTGTGTCTGTACGAATATCAGGCTCCATCATTGCTGCACCAGTAATATATTCTACATAGTTTTTTTCAAGCATAGCCTCCATACGGCACATAGGGCAACCACACTTTGGCTTAAATACGTCATTAATAGGAATAGTGCATATATTTTCTCTCATTATAAAACGCTCCTGCTAAGTTACTTAAATATATTATTATTGTAGCACAAAATAAGCAAATATGGTATATTATTTTTAAAGAATTTATTGTGAAAAATAAAGGAAGATTTATTATGGAAATAAAATACGATAGCGAAAATATAATTCTTACAAGGGTTACATCATTCAATCTTAAGCAGACACTCGATTGTGGTCAATGCTTCAGGTGGCAAGAAGTAGAGCCAGATAGGTTTACAGGAGTAGCATTTGGCAAGGTACTTACTGTAAGTCAACAAGGTGATACGGTGGTATTTCATAATTGTACTAAGGAAGATTTTGAAAGCGTATGGTTTGATTATTTTGATTTGGGTACAGATTATGATAATGTACGAAAAGAATTATCTCGAATGCACCCTGTACTAAAGGAGGCAGGAGAATACGCACCTGGTATAAGGATTTTAAGACAAGAGTCTTGGGAAGCGTTGTGTTCTTTTATTATCTCGCAGAATAACAACATTCCAAGAATAAAGGGTATAATAACAAGGCTTTGCAAAACGTTTGGCAGAGAGCTTGAAAATGGCTTTTATGCATTTCCATCAGCCGAAGAAATAAGTAGGTGTACAGTAGATGATTTGGCTGTATTACGAAGTGGCTTCAGAGCCAAATATATACTCGACGCTGCACAAAAGGTTGCAAATAACGAAATTGTTTTAGAAGAGATAAAGGCTATGCCCACAGCACAGGCAAGGTGTGAATTAATGAAGATAAAGGGTGTGGGTCCTAAGGTAGCAGATTGTACTATGCTATACGGTATGGGTAAAACAGACTGCTTTCCACTTGATGTGTGGATGAAAAGAGCAATGCAGATTTTGTTTGCAGATATCAGCTATGAAAAGTTCGGAGAAAACGCAGGCATTGCACAGCAGTATATATTCCACTACAGCCGTATGCACCCAGAGATGTTTGAAAGTTAAAAAATTATAAAACAAAATCCCCCTCAAATTGAGGGGGATTTCGTTTTTGCTTATATAGCTTATTGGGTTATTTAATGGTTTGGTTTATGCGTTTTTTAATACTGTTAGCTTATCTGTAGAAGCATTATAAGTGAATGTGTAAGTACCACCTGTAGCATTAAGTGTTGTAGATGCCTTATATGCTGAGTTATAAGCAACAGTAGCGTTATCTGTGAATGTGAAGTTACAGCCTAACTCTGTGCCAAGCTCGTTAACCTTGAATGTGTACTTGCCAGCCTTCAAATTCACCTTAACTGAATAAACGTTAGCAGTAGCTGTTTTAGCTAGCTCTAGGTTTAGATCACCAAAGATTTTTACGCCAGGAGCCTTACGTGTAACTGTTAGCTTATCAGTAGAAGCGTTATAAGTGAATGTGTAAGTACCACCTGTAGCGTTAAGTGTTGTAGCAGCCTTATAAGCTGAGTCGTAGCCGATAGTAGCATTATCTGTAAATGTGAAGTTGCAACCTAGCTCTGTGCCAAGCTCGTTAACCTTGAATGTGTATTTACCAGCATCTAGATCCTTAGTAGCTGAGTAAACGTTAGCAGTAGCTGTCTTAGCTAGCTCAAAGTTTAGGTCACCAAAGATCTTTACGCCAGGAGCCTGATATGAAACTGTTAGCTTATCAGTAGAAGCGTTATAAGTGAATGTGTAAGTACCACCTGTTGCAGTGAATGTTGTAACAGCCTTA
>JAXJJE010000453.1:0-12894 GCA_036298405.1 Acutalibacteraceae bacterium | reverse complement strand
GCTAAGTTTCGTGAGGAGCTTGGCGAGAGCTTCTATGTCACTATGGGTATAAATAATTGTCTTTTTGTACTTTCAAAGGAGCAATGGGATTTGTTTTTGGATAAGCTGGCAAATCAGCCTATTTCAACAGCAACCGATATTGTAAGATTTTTCTGTGCAGGTGCTACCGAGGCTGTACCAAATGCTCAGGGAAGAATTTTATTGCCAGAGCATTTAAGAAAATATGCTGGTATAGATAAGGATGTAACTGTAATAGGCTCGGGTAACAGAGTAGAAATCTGGAGTACAGATAAATGGAATGAATACCTCGAGAGCCAGACTCAACAAAGTATTAAAAATGCTATGGAGCTTTTAGGAATTTAAGTCATACAATTCGCACAATGTTGTATAGCTGTATCAGTTTGAATGGAGGTGCTGTAAATGATATTTTCACATAAACCGGTTTTACTTGAAGAAACAATAGCTTCGCTTAATATTAATCCGGACGGAATATATGTTGACGGCACAGCAGGTGGTGGCGGTCACTCTTATGAAATTTTAAAGCGTTTATCTAATAAGGGTAAGCTGATTTCAATCGACCAAGACCCAGACGCAATTGCAACTGTTACAGAACGATTTAAGGATTTTGAAAACTCCATTATCTGTCAGGGGAATTTTTCTGATGTTGTAAGCATTGTAAACGGACTAGGCATAAGTGGCATTGACGGTATAATGCTTGACATTGGTGTGTCATCACGCCAACTAGATACACCAGAGCGTGGTTTTTCTTTTCATCACGATGCACCACTTGATATGCGTATGAGTCAATCGGGTGTGTCTGCTTATGATTTAGTCAACGACCTGCCTTACGAGGAGCTTGTAAAAATTATAAGCCACTATGGTGAAGAAAAATTTGCAAAGCAAATAACAAGGGCTATTATAAGAGAAAGAGAAAAGGCACCTGTAGAAACAACTATACAGCTTGCCGAGATTATAAAAAGTGCTGTGCCTGCTGCCAAAAGACGAGAAGGACACCCAGCAAGACAAACCTTTCAGGCTTTGCGTATTGCAGTAAACGGAGAGCTTGACCGATTAAAAGAAGGTTTAAGTGGGGGCTTTGAGCTTTTGAATCCAGGTGGAAGAATGTCAATAATAACCTTCCATTCTTTAGAAGATAGAATTGTTAAAAAAACAATGGCTTCTTGGTGCGTAGGCTGTACTTGTCCAAAGGATTTTCCTGTTTGTGTATGTGGTAACAAGCCAAAAGCAGAGCTTGTTTTCAGAAAGCCAGTTGAAGCTTCACAGCAAGAATTAAGCGAAAACCCACGAGCAAGAAGTGCAAGATTAAGAGCTATTACAAAACTGTAATTTTTTATTTTACTTTTTACAAAAAGCCTTTGACAAACACGCGTATATGTAGTAGAATGTATTTGTTCAGTATGATATGCCTAAATTAGATGGTTTTTTCTTGTTGAATTTTCATAAATTTTAGACTATTGTACAATCTTTATAAAAACAATGATTTATATATTTATATTTTATTATTTTACTATAGCCAATAGAGTTTATATGTGTTAAGTTAAAGATATTATGTGTGTTAATTCAGAGAAGGTAATGTTTTAGTAGTAATTGTGTATGTGAATTTAAGCCGATATAGAGGTTTATTTTGGAAGAGAATATAAAGTATAAGAATAGAAAATGAGAAGAAGCTGTAGGTAAAATGTTTTTATGTAAATTATTCGGGGTGATTATATGGCTTTTATGTATAATAAAGAGTCTTACGATATATCTTTATTTGAAACAGCAGAGATAAATGAGGAAGAAAAAGAAAAAGAAAAAATATTAAAGCAAGAAATCGAAGCAGAGGCAAAGGCAGAACAGCACAGAAGAAACAAGATTTATGGTGTTATTAAAGGCTTAAGCTGTGGTGCTGTGGTTGCTATTATGTTAGGTTGTGTAATTGTTAAGCAGGCTCAGCTAACCGAGCTTAATCAGCAGATAAGTAATGCTAATAAGACATTAGAGGAGCAGAAAAGCTTATACATACAAACACAAATGAAGGTAGAGGCAAAGTATTCTTCTGATATTGTTGAAGAAAGTGCACAGTCAGAGCTTGGTATGAGCAGAGCAGATTCATACCAAAAGGAATATATAAGCCTTTCAGAGGGAGATAAAGCAGAGATTTCTGAAACAGGTGGAACAAATATATTTGAGACTATAGCAAATGCAATTGCTGATTTATGGTCTTAATATATGCCTTGTGGCATAAACATATAGGGGAATATAAAAAGCGGTTGTAACATATTGGGAGAATATCCCTGTAGTTGTAATTTGTAAAGGGATGATATAAACTAATACCCTTTATAGGTTGCTGTTACAACCCTTATTTTTTGCAAAATAATATCACAATAAATATATAAGGAGGAAGCTATGGCGAATGTAGGAAGTAATAAAACCATTATAATTCGTTCTAAGGTATTACTGGCATTGCTGTTGGTAATTGGTTTTGGATTAGCTATTGCACGACTTTTTTATTTTAGTATTATAAGAGGAGATGAGCTTCAACAGCGAGCTTATTCTCAACAGCTTAACGATACAACAATATCTGCAAAGCGTGGTGTTATATATGATACCAACGGAAAAATCCTTGCACAAAGTGCCACTGTATGGCAGGTTGTTCTTGTTCCTAAATATATAGAAAACGACGAGCAACGAACATACATAGCACAAAGACTTGCAGAAATATTAGATTTAGACCAAGAAACAGTTTTTAATAAAACAAAGGGTAATAGCTATTACTCAGTAGTGAAAAGACAAGTAGAAACTGTTGAAAAGGATAAGGTTGTACAGCTGGTTGAAGAGCTTGATAAAAAATATAGCTTGGGTAATGCTATATATATGATAGAGGACTATAAGCGTTATTATCCTTATGGAGATTTTGCTTCTACTATAATTGGCTTTACAGGAACAGAGGGTAATGGTCTTGAGGGTATTGAATATCAATACGATTCATACCTTACAGGTACACCAGGTAGAATAATATCAGCCAAAAATGCAAATGGTACAGATATGCCTTTTGAATATGAGCAAAAAATAGAAGCTCAGGACGGTAATAACCTTGTGCTTACAATAGACGAAAACATACAGCATATAATGGAAAAGTATGTACAGCAGGGTATTGAAGAAAATGAGGTTATAAACCGAGCAGTTGCCATTATGATGGAGGTAGAAACTGGTGCTATACTTGGTATGGCTGTAGAAGGTGGTTATGACCTTAACGCCCCGTTTACTATAGCAAATGAAGAGGTTGTAAAGGAGATTGCCAGCTTGCCTGCAAGTGAGCGAGATGCAGCAGAAAGCGATGCACTTATAAAGCAGTGGAGAAATAAAGCTGTAACCGATACCTATTATCCGGGCTCTGTATTTAAGGTAATCACTTCTTGTATGGGTTGGTCAGAGGGTGTTATTTCTGACGAGTCTACATATAGCTGCAGTGGTGCTTATGTGCCTTTTGAGGGTGCAGATAGAATACATTGTCATAACACAGCTGGTCACGGTATACAAAACTTTACACAGGTACTTTGTAATTCCTGCAACCCTGCATTTATGCAGATAGGTAATGCAGTAGGTGCTGAAAAATTCTGGGAATATTATCAGGCGTTTGGTTTTTCAGAAAAAACTGGAATAGATTTACCAGGTGAGCAATCAGATATTTTCTTTGGTGACGGTAACGGAGAAATGGGACCTATGGACTTGGCTGTTGCTTCATTTGGTCAGAACTTTGCAATCACTCCAATTCAGATGATTACAGCAGTTTCTGCAATAGGTAACGGTGGTAAGCTTATGCAGCCTTATGTTGTAAGAGAGATTACCGATTCTGAGGGTAACGTAGTAGAAAGCCGAGCACCAATCGAAAAGCGTCAGGTTGTTTCTGAAGAGGTTGCTAAAAAAGTAATTGCTGCTATGGAAGAAAACGCTGCAACGGGCTCTGGTAAAAACGGATATGTAGCAGGCTATAAGGTAGCAGGTAAAACAGGTACATCAGAGAAAAAGGTGTTCAATGCCGACGGTAGCCAGCAGTACATAGCTTCTTTCTGTGGCTTTGCACCAGCAGATGACCCTAAGGTTTGCTTGCTTGTTTACTTTGATACACCAACAGGAGCAAGCTATTATGGTAGCTCGGTAGCAGCACCAGTATTTGCTAATATTATGAACGAGGTTCTTCCATATCTGAATGTTGAAACCAAATACACAGAAGAAGAAGTCTCACTAATGGATACAACGGCAGATAATTATGTTGGTATGACAGCCAGTGATGCTGAGACACTTGTAGAGCAGGGAGGCTTTAATGCAGTTGTTTATGGCGAGGGAGATACTGTAGTTTCTCAGGTTCCTACTGCACAGTCAAGATTGCCACAGAATGGTACGGTTGTGCTTTATACAGATGAAGAAAGTATAAGCGATGATGTTGTGGAGGTTCCTGACCTGACGGGACTATCGGTTGCCGATGCAAACAGTACAGCTTCGTACTATAATTTGAACATAAGTATAGTTGGCTCAAATGCCGATGGAGAGGGTATATCGTATTCGCAGGATATAGCCCCTGGTTCAAAGGTTAAGTCGGGTACAGTAATCTCGGTTAACTTCCAGCAAAACAGTAATTATGGTAGTGGAGTTTTGTAGTAATAAGGCTTAAATAAAAACGTTTGATACAACTATGCATCCTTTATGGGTGCATAGCTGTATCTGTATAATAATGATTAATAACTAGGAGGTAAAAAATGGATAATTTTTTAATAATCATTGCGGCTGTGGCTGCGTTTGTTAGTACTGCTGTAATAGGTAAATTTCTTATACCTGTATTGCACAAAATCAAATTTGGTCAGCCAATAAGAGAAGAAGGCCCACAGTGGCACCAAAAGAAATCCGGTACACCTACAATGGGTGGTTTTATGTTTATTATAGGTGCTGTTATAGTAGCAGTTGTATGCTATGTAGCGTTATGTGTAATAAGCCCAGGTAGCAGAGATTTTATTGACCATATTAAATTTTATGGTGGTATTGTAATGGCTTTGATGTTTGGTGCAATTGGATTTATTGACGATTACATCAAGGTAGTAAAAAAGCATAACCAGGGACTTACCGAAAAGCAAAAGCTTGTATTGCAGTTTTTAGTAGCAATTGCTTATGTGTTTACGCTTTATCTTGGTGGTTGTGGCTCAGCTACAGTTGTTCCATTCTTAGGTGTAGTTGATCTGGGAATTTTTTACTGGATATTTGCAGTGATTTTTATAGTTGGCTTTGTAAATGCAACAAATCTTACAGATGGCCTTGATGGTCTTGTTGGTTCGGTAACATTTTTTGTATCAATTGCACTTATGGTTATTTCTTCTATTATTCTGGATGCAGGTGTATCAATTATGTCTGCATCACTTGCAGGTGCTTGTCTGGGATTTTTAATCTGGAACTTTTACCCAGCAAAGGTGTTTATGGGTGATACAGGCTCATTGTTTATGGGTGGATTTTTAATTGCAATTGCATTTGCAATGAATATGCCAATATTGCTTATACCAATTGGTATAATTTATATAGTAGAAATGTTCTCTGTAATTCTTCAGGTTGGATATTTCAAGCTTACAAAGGGTAAGAGATTATTCAAAATGAGTCCTATTCATCATCATTTTGAAATGTGTGGCTGGTCAGAGGTAAAGGTAGTTGTAGTGTTTAGTATAATTACAGCTATTATGGGCGTGCTTACATTCTTATCTGTATTATATACCTACAATCATTTTAGCTAATTAAATTTATGGTGGTGAGATTATGGAAAATTTAAGATATGTATCCAGTCAAAGAATAAAAGATCACCGTAGATATACAGAAGAAAAGGCGAGAAGAAAAAAAGAAGCTGATGGTTACGAGGCTGAAGAAGCTAGGATGAGAGGTTCACAAAAAAAGAAAAGATTCAAGCTGTTTTCGGTTCGTGGTGGAATGGATATGCCATTCTTCTTTTTGGTGCTTTCGCTGTTAGTAATTGGTATAGTAATGATGTTTTCGGCATCGTATGCATTTGCTTATTATACAACAGAAAGTAGCTATTACTTTTTGATACGTCAGGGTGTATTCGCACTGGTAGGTGTAACAGCAATGATAGGTATATCGTTTTTTGACTATCATCATTTGCATAGGCTTGCAATAATAGTGCTTGCTATAGCATATGTAATGCTTATTGTTGTTTTGTTTTTACCAGCTGTAAATGGTGTACATAGATGGATTGGCTTGGGGCTTTTTTCTATTCAGCCCTCCGAGATTTTAAAGTTTGCAGTAATACTCTTTTACGCCCATTGGGCATCGATTTATTTTGAGAAAATGGACACAGTAAAATACGGTGTGTTGCCTGCACTTGTTGTTGGCGTGCCTGCAATTGGTTTGCTGGTGCTTGAGCCTCATTTCTCTTGTATTGTAATTATTGCCTTGCTTTTTGCAGTAATGATGTTTATTTCGGGAGTTAAAGTAAGGTGGTTTATTATAGGAATTGTCTGTGTAGCATTAGTATTTGGCGTTATGTATGTTACAGATTCGCTACAATATGCTATGGAGCGTCTTGATGGTTGGGGTATGGCACTTGAAGAGGAGCTGTCGGCAGAAATGCAGGCAACAGTATGGCAAACAATGAATTCACTGTACGCTATTGGTTCGGGTGGCTTAACAGGCTTAGGCTTAGGTAACTCACGAGAGAAATATTTATATTTGCCAGAGCCACAGAACGACTTTGTTTTTGCAGTAGTTGTTGAGGAGCTTGGTTTAATAGGTGGTATAATTATACTTGCATTTTTTGCATTGTTTGTATGGCGAGGAATAATGATTTCGTTAAGAGCAAAGGACCGTTTTGGTATGTTGCTGGGTGTTGGTCTTGTTTCTCAGATTGGTTTGCAGGTTGTACTTAATATTCTTGTTATTACAGATACACTACCAAATACAGGTATCAGCTTGCCATTCTTCAGCTATGGTGGTACATCGCTTGTAATGCTTCTTGCTCAAATGGGTATAGTGCTGTCAATATCAAGAAGCTCAAATATAAATAAAACATAATTCATATATCAAGGTGAGGGTTTGAAGATGAAAGTTATTTTAGCAGGTGGCGGTACAGCTGGACATATAAATCCAGCTTTAGCGATTGCAGGCACTGTAAAAGAAAATATTAAGAATTCAGAAATTCTATATATAGGTGCAAAGGACGCAATGGAAGAAAGACTTGTGCCACAAGCAGGCTATAATTTTAAAAGTATTAAAATCAGTGGCTTTAAAAGAAACTTTGCACCAAAGGCTATTGCACATAATATTGCTACAGCAAAGCGTGCAGTAACATCTAGTATAGAGGCTAAGAAGATTATCAAGGAGTTTAAGCCTGATATTTGCATAGGTACAGGTGGCTATGTAAGTGGTCCTGTGCTTCGTACAGCTGCAAAGCTGGGTATACCAACACTTATACACGAGCAAAATGCTTTTCCTGGTGTAACTAATAAAATGCTTGCTAAAAATGCAAAGGTTGTAATGCTTGCTAATCCAGACGCTAAAAAGCATATGGGTGGTGATTATAATTTTGAGGTTACAGGAAACCCTGTAAGAAAAGAAATAATCACAGCAAACAAGGCAGAGGCACGAGCAAAGCTAGGACTTGACAGCAGACCAGTTATCCTCTCATTCGGTGGTAGCTTGGGTGCAAGAAAAATAAACGAAGCAGTTGCTGACTATATAGCAAGAAGTGGTAATGACGGAAAATACCAGATTATTCACGCTTACGGCAAATTTGGTAAGTGGTTCCCAGACCTTATTAAAGAAAAGGGCTGTGACATTGAAAGGTGTAGCAACCTTGATATAAGAGAATTTATAAACGATATGCCAGATTGTCTGGCTGCAGCCGATCTTGTAATTTGCCGTGCAGGTGCAATGACAGTAAGTGAATTACAGGCTCAGGGTAAGCCATCGGTTTTAATTCCTTCACCAAATGTTGCCGAAAATCATCAGTTCCATAATGCTATGTCACTGGTTAATGTAAACGCTGCAAGCATTATAGAAGAAAAGGATTTAACACCACAAAAGCTTACAGAAACCGTAGACGATATGGTAAAGGATCCAGCAAAACTACAGCAGTATGCAGAAAACGCAAGAAAAACTGCTATACTGGATTCTAACGAAAGAATACTTAATATCATCAAAACTGTATTAAATATTAAATAAATTAAAGAACAATATTCACTAATACGGGCTTTATTTCATATAATATGACATAACTATATTGTGATATAAAGCCCGATGGTGAAAATAGATACGCTACAAGCTGTGCATCTTTTAAAAAGCCCATCGGCTTATACAAAGCATTGCCTGATATTACGATGTTTAATGTTGAGATGCTTTGTGTAAATGTAATTGCATTTGCAATATCATTTATTTTTAGTAAAGAGGGTGTAGAGCTTGGCAGAGTATGTTATTAATGGTTGCCACAAACTAAATGGTTGTATTGATATACAGGGTGCAAAAAATAGTGCCCTACCAATTTTAGCAGCAACTGTTTTATGCAGAGGAGAGGTTGTGCTGCACAACTGTCCACGCCTTACAGATGTTGATACCTCTGTAAAAATATTAAGGTATCTGGGCTGTACGGTATACCGTGATGGTGATACAATTACGGTGGATAGCAGTGGTATATACAGGTACGATGTACCTACCGAGCTTATGCGAGAAATGCGTTCGTCCATTTTGTTTTTGGGTGCAATTCTTGGCAGGCTAAAGCAAGCTAAGCTGTCACTGCCTGGTGGCTGTGAGCTTGGCCCAAGGCCTATAGATCTGCATCTGTCGTCACTTGCTCAGATGGGTATGATATTAAAGGAACAGCACGGAATGCTTAACTGTAAAACAGAGAATGGGTTACATTCTGCAGATATTACACTTTCGTTCCCTAGTGTTGGAGCAACAGAGGATATTATGCTTGCTGCAGTATGTGCAAGGGGAACAACAACAATTACAAATGCAGCACGAGAGCCAGAAATTTGTGATTTAGCAGATTTTTTAAATAGCTGTGGTGCAAGGATAAACGGTGCAGGTGAAGGTACTATTTACATAGAGGGTGTAAAAACTCTGGGCTGTACACAGCATATAATTATGCCCGACAGAATAGTTGCTGCTACATATATGGCTGGTGTAGCTGTGGCAGGGGGTAAGCTGTTTTTAAAGGGAGCACTACCATCACACTTAACAAGTGTTACCTCTGTATTTGAACAGAGTGGCTGCTTGATTGATTATACAGGTGAGGGTATTTATATATCATCGGATGATAAGCTTAAAAAGGTCAGACTTATTCGTACAATGCCTTATCCAGGATTTCCTACAGATGCACAGGCACCAATTATGGCGATGTGTTCATTAGCACAGGGTACCTCTGTGTTTGTAGAAAATGTTTTCGAAAGCAGATATAAGCATGTAAGCGAGCTATGCAGAATGGGTGCAGGTATATATGTGCACGACAAGGTTGCTATAGTAGAGGGTAGAGAAAAGCTTTTTGGTGCAGATGTAGAAGCCTTTGATTTACGAGGTGGAGCAGCCTTGGTTGTTGCTGCATTAGGTGCCGAGGGTACTACAGCTATTAAAGGTATAAACTATATTGAAAGAGGCTATGAGGATATTGAGGTGTGCCTTGATATGGTAGGAGCAAGTATAAAGAAAATATAATACTAAATACCATTATAAATACAAAAAGCTTTTAAATGGTAGTTAATATAAACTCATATTGTGAGGGATGTATAAATGGAAAAAAACGATAACAGGCGTGACACTGGCAGACAAAAAACAGCTGCTGGTGCCACCCGAAGTCGAAATACAAATAGACATTACAATAATGCTACTTCAAGAGAACGAGCAAAGCGTAGCCACGACTATGGCAAGGACAGACCTGACAGAGAACGAGAGAGGTCTTCACGTCGTTACGAAAGAGAAGTAAGTAATTATAAGAGAGATGAATTTAATGTTGATGATTATAACAAAAAGTCATCTGATAAAAATTATAAGTTAAACAGCAATAGCTATGATTATAACGAAAGCCCGTTTTTTTCGAAAAGCTCAGTTAATGGTAATATAAAAATCAGGACAAACAGAGCTGACGATTACTTTGAAAATAAGGATTATAAGCCTTGGGATATGAACGACGAGTTTAATATCAGAACAGACAGCTATACAGCTGGTGATCGTCCACGAGTAAAAAGAAAGCCACCGGTAAATGCATCTAAGCTTGATTCACTTAAAACTGGTGTGGGTAGAGTTTCTAAGAGAGTATTGGCAAGTGGTGGCTCTGACGAAAATTATTATTCAGATGAGCAGGAATATGAGTCAATTGCTGATAATATTAAGAATACACGCAACAATAAAAGATTGCTGGACGAGCTTAATAACAAGAAAAAACCACTTAACAAAAGGCAACGTAAGTTTAAAAATGTAATGTTTGCGTGTGGTATAGCTGTGGGAGTTTTAGTTATAGGACTAATACTTTCGCTTACTGTGCTGTTCAGATGTGAGAAAATTGTTGTTGAGGGTGTTACCAGATATCAGGAAACAGACATAATATCAGCCAGCTCACTAGATTATGGTAAAAATATATTCCTTGTAAATAAAACAGCTGCTGCTGATAAAATAGAAGCAATGTACCCATACATAGAGGAAGCACAAATCAGATTAAGTATTCCAAATACTTTAAAGATAAATGTAACCGAGGCAACACCAGAGTATTATATTCAGGATGGTACACGCTATTACATAATCAGTAAAAGCAGTAAATTGCTCGAAGAGGTAATAGAGAGAGATCAGAATATACCTACCATAATTGGCTGTAAGCTTAAAGATCCAAAGGTAGGAGAAACTGTAAATGTAGAAAACAGCAAGGTTATCACCGTGCTTAATCAGGTTGCAGAGAGTATGACGTCTAACGCTGTGACAGGTATAAAAGAGATTAATCTGTCAGATATGGCTAATATAGAGCTTAATTATGAGGATAGAATTACTATTGTAATTGGTATGCCAGAGGATATAAATTATAAAATACGCACAGCGATGACAATAATTTATACAAAGCTTTCAGAAACTGATAATGGCAGGTTGAATTGCTCTAACCTTGTAGAGGGCAGAACAGACGGTAAGTCAAATCAATCGTCATTCAGACCAAATAACCTGATTGTTGAAGATGTTACTGAGCCTGTAACTGAATTCCCGACTGTATCAGCTGAACTCTTTGAAGAAATACCAACAGAGGGTATAGCAGATCTGGAGTATATAGCAGAGCCTGAGGAAACAACAGATTTTGAGGCTGTAACAGAAGCTGAATAGCTTTTAGGTAGAGTTTGATACTGTTTCTGTTCTGAAAGATAGATACTTTTTGCGTATTTTTACTTGAATTCATAGCCTTGAGAGAATATATTGTGAATTTAGATAAAAAATAACCCAAAATCTTATATATAGTTTAGAATATAAATAGTATAGGTTTTATCTCTTTTTGCTATTTAAGTGATAAAAAAGAATAATTTTTTGAATTTTTAGTTAATAAATATCAGTAGGTTATTGAAATTTTGCAAGTAATGTGGTAAATTTATATGTAGTGAAGTATAAACTGATATACTAATATAATATAGACTAATCTACTCTTTTGGAAAGGGTTTAGTAGGAAATTAGGAGGATGTACAGAAATGGCTTTTGAATTAGAAAAAGAGTTCAGTGATAATGTGCCTGTAATTAAGGTAATAGGTGTAGGTGGCGGCGGTGGTAACGCCGTAAACAGAATGGTAAAGATGGGTGTTCGTTGTGTTGAGTTTATCGCAGTAAACACAGATGACCATGTTCTGCAGTTCTCAAGTGCAGGTCAGAAAATACAGATCGGTGAGAAGATTACCCACGGTAAGGGTGCAGGCTCTAAGCCAGAGGTAGGTATGGAAGCAGCTCAGGAGAATCGTGAAGAGATTCAGGCTGTTCTAAAGGATACAGATATGGTATTTATTACAGCTGGTATGGGTGGCGGAACAGGTACAGGTGCTGCTCCTGTTGTTGCTGAAATTGCTCAGGAAATGGGTATTTTGACAGTTGCTATTGTTACTAAGCCATTCGCTTTTGAAGGCAAAAGAAGAATGGAGCAGGCTGAGCAGGGTATTGCTCGTTTGCGTGAGCACGTTGATTCACTTATTGTTGTACCTAACGAAAGACTAAAGTTTGCTAGTGAGCAGAGAATTACACTAAAGAATGCATTTGACCTTGCTGATGATGTTCTAAGACAGGGTGTTCAGAGTATTTCTGACCTTATCTTAATTCCTGGTCTTGTAAACCTAGACTTTGCCGATGTAACATCTATTATGAAAGAGGCTGGCTATGCTCATATGGGTATCGGCTTTGCTACAGGTAAAGAGAAGGCAGAAGAGGCAGCTAGAATGGCTATCACAAGTCCACTGCTAGAAACATCAATCGACGGTGCTAAGGGTGTAATCGTAAACATTACAGCTTCTGCTGATATCGGTCTTGACGAGATTTCTCTTGCTTCATCAATGATTACAGATCAGGCAGATTCAGATGCTAACATCATTTGGGGTGCTGTTCTTGATGAGAATATGGAAGATGAGATGAGCGTAACAGTTATCGCTACTGGCTTTGCTTCTGAGGATAAGTTTGTTAGATCAGAGGAAAAGACTACAAAAAGACCAGCTATGAGACAGCAGGCTCCAGTTGAAAGACGTCAGGCTCCAACTCCATCATACAGAGATACAGCTCCTGCACCATCAAGAAAGCTAAACGATGCAGATGATGACGATACTTATTATGACATTATGTCAATTTTCAACCGTAAGTAATTTAATACAATAAAAAATGCCAAAACCAGCTGTGTGGTTT
>JAXJJE010000452.1:0-1946 GCA_036298405.1 Acutalibacteraceae bacterium | reverse complement strand
GGTTCACTTGTAGCAGGCTGTGAGGAGTCACCTGGAGATAGCGAAATCTATCAGGGCAGACAGTTTAAGGTTTACCGTGGTATGGGTAGCCTTGGTGCTATGGGTAAAGGCAGTCAGGACAGATACTTCCAGACAAGCTTCAAGAAGTTTGTACCAGAGGGTGTTGAAGGTAGAGTACCTTATAAGGGTTATCTATCAGAAACTGTTTATCAGATGGTTGGTGGACTTCGTGCTGGTTTAGGCTATACAGGCTGTAAAAACATTGCAGAGCTACACGAAAAGGCAAAGTTTGTTAAAATTACAGGTGCTGGTCTAAAAGAGAGCCATCCACACGATATCAATATCACTAAAGAAGCTCCTAACTATTCATATAATGGTTAATTTGCAAAATTGTTTTTTATATGAAAAAAAAGATAATTAATTTTTCAAATTCTATATATTCAACCCATTTAATAGTTATAGGTATATTTTTGTCGGTGTTTATGTTGAATTTATTTTTTATATGGACACACGATGATTATACTACCGTTGGTATTTATAGCTTTAAAGAGGCTTTTGAAAAATCATTATATTTTGGTAACGGTAGATTTTTAGGTAATTTATTTGTTGATTTTATAATGTGCAGAAGTATTATAGATAAAATAGTAAGAACTGTTGTAATAAGCAGCATTATAATTACTTCTGCAACAATTATAGATGGATACAGAAAAAGGTCGTTGATATTATCTTTCTTGCTGTATATCGGTGTAGGAAACGAAATATTTAAGCAGACCTATGTTTGGGGACACGGATTTTATAATTATGCTCCACCAGTATTATTCTTATTGTTGTCTATACTTCTGTTAAAGAAGATATATTCTTCAAATAATAGTAAAAGTACAATTTTATGCTATATTACTTTAGTTGTTTGTGGTGTTTCACAGCAACTATTCGCAGAAAATTCCTCAACAATAAATTGCTTAATTGCTTTAATTATATTAGTGTATGTTATATATACTAAAAAAGAAAAGCTGGCTTCGGTTGTTAATTTTATTTCGGCATCAGTAGGTGCAGGTATAATGTTTTTAGTACCTGAAATTTTAGATGTAGCAGATAAAATGAATGAATACCGTGGTGGTTTAAATAGTATAAAAGATTATGCAATTAATGGTGTTAGAAACGCTTTAACTATGATTAATGTATTGTCAAGTCAGATTGTAATATTTGAAGTAATTGCTATCTTATTAATAGCAATGCTTGTAAAGAAAAATCTGATAAAAGGTAAGGTACATATAATATTGTTAAGCGTATATTTAGTAGCAAATCCTATATTTATTTATTTTAGAATATCAAGTGGTATGCTATTTAGAGCAATATATGCAGCACTGTTTATTTTATATTTGATAGTAATTTCAGTATCGCTTATAAAGCTAGGATTTATTAAAGCTAAGAAGATAACAGTAGTATTAGCAGCTGTTGCTGTGCTTTCTTTAGGTCAGCTACTTATTGTTACACCAATTGGACCAAGATGTATGTTTATTACATATGCTCTAATGGTTAGTATTGTGTTAATTTTACAAAAGTATGTTTTTGAAAAATTAGAATCAAATACGGTAAATAAATTAAAAGGCATTGTAATAAGCTTTTCTGTTGTAGTTTATACCTGTATACTGATAACATTTATAAGTATATCAAAGCTTAATGATATAAGAATTGATTATGTACAAAAGCAATTGTCGCAGGGTAAAACTACTATTGAATTAATAAGAATACCTAACGAGCAATGGGTACATTTACCTAATGAACTATATGCATATAAATATACCTTTAATCAAGGAGATTCTAAAGAAATGAACTTTACTCTTATAGATTATGAGGAATATTTAGCTAAAGAAAAATAATAAAAAAATAAAGTCAGCTATTCTTTCGAGTAGCTGACTTTTTGATTTTTTTATTTATATTATATT
>JAXJJE010000451.1:0-7669 GCA_036298405.1 Acutalibacteraceae bacterium | reverse complement strand
GGTATATACAGGTACAGTTAAGTCACTAACAAGCTACGGTGCTTTTGTAGATATCGGTGGCGTTGATGGTATGATTCATATTTCTGAGCTTTCTTGGAATAGAATTAAGCACCCATCAGAGGTTGTTAAGGTTGGCGATACTGTAGAGGTATACGTAAAGGATATCGACACAGAGAAGAACAATATTTCTCTAGGCTATAAGAAGACAGAGGACAACCCTTGGGAAATTATGAAGAACAACTACCCAGTAGATACAGTTACTGAGGTTGAGATTGTTGGCTTAACACAGTTTGGTGCTTTTGCTAAGATTATTCCTGGCATTGATGGTCTAATCCACATTTCTCAGATTGCTAATCGCAGAATCGAGAAGCCACAGGATGAGCTAACAGTTGGTCAGAAGGTTCAGGCTAAGATTACAGCTGTTGACCTAGAGAACAAGAGAGTTAGCCTATCAATCAGAGCTTTACTACAGGACGAAGAGCCTGCAGAAGCAGCTGAAGAGGCAGAGGCTACAGAAGAATAATTATTGCTACATAGCAAGTATTTAGTTTATTATGGCTACATCTTAATTGATGTAGCCATTTTTGCGTGTGGCGTATTATACTAATCTCTATTAAAAAGTGGACTTCTTTACGGAATATTTTGCACCAAACTTCATACTGCGTCTTCGCAAGACGTCAGCCTTTTTTAAACAGAGTTTAGTATTAGATGAATTTATAATAATTAGCTTGAATTAAAAACTATTATGTGATACAATTTTTAAATACTGAAAAAAGGGGAGAGTTTATTTGTTTAAAAAGATTATTTGTGCCTTTTTGGTTACCACTACAATGCTTTCTTTTGTGGCGTGTAGTAATAATAAAAATACAGATGATACAAAAGCAGCAGATGAGATAACAGAACCAGCAACAGAACAAAAAATAGAGTCAGTAACTGAACAAAAAACAGAGCCTGCTACTCAACCAATAAAAAACAGTTATGTTTATCTGGAGGATATGGTAGGTGAAAGCTTTGCTACATTGTTTGATGAAGGCTATGTTTATATAAACTATCAAAAAAAGGAAGATACTCAGGAATATCTATTTGATTTAAAAATAGACAATGCCGACAGTGATACTATGAAGCTGATAAAAAAGCTTGATGGTAAAACAGTAAAGGAATTATATGATAAAGGCATATCAATAGGCTATTTTTTAAATGAAGACAAGAAATATACATTCTTTACATTGCTAGGCTCTGTGCAGGTTAATTTCAAAATTGATGGTGCAGCAGATATTATTAAAAAATATGATAAAGCTAATAGCACCGAGATAGGTAAGATGAAAGAGCTACAAAGCCTGAAGCTTAGTGAAATAGTGCTTGACGGTATTACATATACTGTAAAGGTAAACGAAACTGTAGACAAAGCTGTGCTTGCTGACGTTGATAAGGCAATATATGGGGATATTATAGAGGCTACCGAGCCAACTGAGCCAACTGAGCCAGTTATGCCTACCGACCCATCTGACCCAACTCAACCAACAGAGCCACAGAAAACTCCAGAGATGATTTTGGCTGGATATACAGTTGCAGAGTTTTATTACACTCCAATCCCAGAGAATTATCTATAAATGCATATCTATTATGCAATAGATATTTTATGGTGTAAATTTGTTCGCCGAAATATGTCACTGCTCATACTAAACAGAGTAGTGTTATGAATATACCTACAGCTGTCTGTAATTTGTTAGATAACTGAGTATGTGAAAATAAAAAAATCCCGTTCATATCAGGCTGTAGCCATTTATGAACGGGATTGATTTTTTATTGTTGAATTAAGTGTTTATCAGTCCTCTAAATTTCCAACACTACTCATAATTTTTTCGATTTCACTATCTAAATCATATATGTCAGTAGTGTCTTCATCATCAGAGTCTTCATCATCAGAGTCGTTTTTATCAATTAAAGCTTCAATATCTTCGTTTGTAAGCTCTTTGCCTTGCTTTTTTTCTGCTTGCTTTTGGCGAATATATTGGTCCATAATAATACCAATACATATAGCTGCTACAATCTGTAAAGCATAGAAAACAATTGTCATAACAGTTGGATTTGTAGCGTTTGCAATTACACGATAGTCAAGCTGAATAAGTAAAAAGTCTACAAATAATACAGTTACTATTTTACCAGTAACCCCATATCCGAATAATTCACAGCATATCACAATAATAGGTACAAGCAAGAACAGGTCGTGCATATTAAACAGAAGTGCCAATACAATTAACATTACAGAAAGTATTGTTAAACCACCCTTTAAAAAGGTTTCATAAAAGTCAGATAAGTACTTTTTTACAACGAATACTGCAATAACTGCAACCACTGCTATAAGCATAAACACCCATTGCTCAGCAAAAATATTTGCAATAATATTCAAAATTTTCACATCCTCAATATTAAATTTACTTTTAGATTATATCATACCCACAAATATATTTAAAGTCCTTTTTTAAAAATAATAACGCTATAATCAAAAAGCAATCACCAAATTGAGGTTGCTGTATTTGTTAAATATTTACAAATTTTAAAAAATAACAATAGCAGGATTTTTCTCTGAATTTAATATTTCTAGATATTTAAGCAAATCATTTTCTGTAAAAGCAATACTACCATTGGTTGCAGAGGTGCCACACTCCATAAATATAGCAGAGCCTTTGTCTTTTATTATTGGATTTGTATTGTAGTTAATAACACAGCCGTATTGATACGAGGGAGAACTAATCATATGAATAGCATTGTTGAAATTTTCGTTATTCTCAAGCTCTATTTTTTTATTATACATATCAGAGCTGGTATCAGTAATCCAGTAGGTATTGCTGGTTATTTTAAAGGTATTAAGCCATGTTGATGGCTTTTGGTCTATATAAAAGGCTTCACTGATTGTATAAAGTCCCTTTGGTGTTATATTATCATCATTGCTGGTTTTTATACCTATTCCGTTACTGCCTATATTAACAGTACAGTCAAGCTTTTCGTTTTGCCATATGTTATCATTAAGCGAAAACAATTTTGCCGTTGTTTTATTTGTTGAATTGTAAGCTGTTACAACAATAAGTTGTTCAGCCTGTATATTATTAAGGTCGTTCAATGTGTAACCACTATGATTAAGAATTTGATTTAAAAGCTCCTCATCGTTTGTTGTGGTAGCTTCAGCTATAGCTGTAGCCTTTTCTGTAGTTTTTTCTGTGCTGTTGTTTGCTGTTGGTGCTGTAGAATTGCTGGATATATCAGCAGAAGGTGTATGGATATTTTCTTGTTTGATAGGTTTCCTTTTTGTTGAGCTGCTAGTGGGGTATGCTGTAGTTAGTACGCTTGCAGCTTCTGTGCCTGTAAATGCTTCTGTTTGTTGAGTGATTTTCGATGTGTTTTTTTCTGTTTGTGTGATTTTATTGGTTGTGCTGTTTTGAGTGTTTGTTTTATTTTGCTGTTCAAGTGTAAGCATTGCACAAATTATACATAGCAGTAGAATAGTTGCAGATAATATAGCTATGCATTTTATATTAATTTTGTTGATGTTCAAGTTTATCACCTCTGGTTACAGCTGTTATATTATATGTTTAGCAGATTTTTATTAAGATAATGTAAAAATACAGTTGCCACTGTTGAAGTATTTATTATAAAATGATATACTGAATATATATGTAACGAATAGGAGATTTATATGCTAACCCTATATCTGGCAATTCCTTGCTATAACGAAGAAAGTGTGTTGGAAGATACAACACTAAAGCTTCTTAACAAATATAATCAGTTAATAAAAGAAAAAAGAATAACAGACAAAAGCCGTATTGTATATATAGATGACGGCTCTAAGGATAAAACCTGGGAGATTATAACCAAGCTGCACAAGGCTAACCCCTTTGTATCGGGACTTAAAATGAGCCGTAACCGAGGTCATCAGAATGCACTCTATGGTGGACTTATGACACTAAAGGAATACGCTGACGCTGTAATTTCGATTGATGCAGACCTACAGGACGATATAAATGCCATTGATAAAATGCTCGATAAGTACGAGCAGGGCTGTGATATTGTGTATGGTGTGCGTAAAAAGCGTGACACCGACACCTTTTTTAAGCGATTTACAGCCGAAAGCTTTTATAAGATTTTAAGCTCTATGGGTGCTGAGGTTGTTTTTAATCACGCAGATTTTCGTCTTATGAGCAAAAGAGCGTTAGATGCCTTCGCAGAATTTAAAGAGGTTAATTTGTTCTTGCGTGGTATGGTGCCTATGGTTGGGTTTAAAACAGCTACAGTAGAGTACGACCGATTTGAACGCACAGCAGGCGAGAGTAAATATCCTCTTACAAAAATGATAGCACTTGCTTGGCAGGGTGTAACCTCACTAAGTGTAAAGCCTATCAGAATGATTATGTGGCTTGGTATTTTTATATTTATTATTGCTGTTTTGTTTGGTATTTATTCGTTGTGTTCATTTTTCTTTGGCTATACAGTTTCGGGCTGGACAAGTACATTTATATCAATTTGGGCATTAGGAGGTCTACAGCTGTTTGCCATTGGTGTTATTGGTGAATATTTGGGTAAAATTTATCTCGAAACAAAGCAAAGACCACGCTTTATAGTAGAAGAGTTTATAAATGGTGATACCCAAAGCTTAGAATATAATAAATATATAGATGATAAAGAATTTTACGAGGTGGAATAATAATGAAAAAGTTAGTTTGTTTAATTACAGTATTTTGTCTTTTAAGTGTTTCGTTAATTTTTAGTGGCTGTGCAGGTGATAATGCACTTGACAAAAAATATAAAACACCTGATATGAATTTTAAAGGTTTAAAGCTAGAGTGTGTATCAGGTGGTGATACATTCAATATGGTAAGAAATAATATGGTGTATAAAGACCTTGAGAAGTTTATAATAGATGATCAGGACGAAAAAGGTAACAAGATTAAATCTATAAAAGTTTCAGAATCCTCAGGTGACGTTTATAACGAAGACCAGACTGTTGCTGTATTCAATGTTGATCTTGAAGCTGAAAGTGGAGATATTAAATCAGGACAATATTACATTTCAGCATATTTCACATATGATATGAAAAAAGCAAGCGATGTAAAGATGTATTTAATCAACTACTGCTTTGTAGATGATTATGTAATTGACCAGAATACCAAAAATCTTTATAACGACTGCTACGAGAAAATTAAAGACCAAATTTGATATTAAAAAATATAACTTTTATAACCGTTAAGCTTATTAACGGTTATATTTATGTGAAAGGATAAAAAATGACATATAATAATCTAACAATGCTTAGAAATAAGCTGATGGAAAATGAATTTTCACGAATGAATAATATGCAGCAGGAGGCTGTTTTTACTACTAAGGGACCTGTGCTTATACTTGCTGGTGCAGGTAGTGGAAAAACAACAGTGCTTGTAAACAGAATAGCTAATCTTGTAAGCTGGGGTAATGCCTATAACAGCAGTTATTTTAAAGAGGATTTAACAGATGAAGAAATTGCCGAAATTGAAACAGCAATAAATAATAAAAAAGAAGTTTCTGCCGAGTTGAAGAAAAAGCTGGCTGTTTACCCTGCAAAGCCTTGGCAGATTCTAGCTATCACCTTTACAAATAAGGCAGCCGGCGAGCTGAAAGAAAGAATAATTGCACGTGTGCCAGAGGCTACTGATATATGGGCATCTACCTTCCACTCAACCTGTGCAAGAATTTTAAGACGCTACGGCGAGCGACTTGGCTATACAAGTAAGTTCACAGTATATGACACCGACGACCAACGCCGACAGATGAAGGAAATATTAAAATCTATGAACATAGACGAAAAGATATTACCTCATAGAAGCGTACTTACAGAAATCTCAAGAGCTAAAGACCAGCTTAAAAGCCCAGAGGATTTCAAAAAAGAAGCAATGAACGACAGCCGAAGAATTAGTATTGCAAAGGCATATGCTATGTATGCAAAGCGTTTAAAGGATTCTGACGCAATGGATTTTGATGATTTAATATACAACACAGTAAAGCTGTTTGAAGAAAACAGCGACATACTTGAGTATTATCAGAATCTTTTTAAATATATTATGGTTGACGAGTACCAAGACACCAATATGGCACAGTATAAGCTGATTAGTATGTTAGCAAGTAAGAACAGAAATATCTGCGTGGTTGGTGATGACGACCAGAGTATTTATAAATTCCGTGGTGCTACAATTGAAAATATTTTAAGCTTCGAGCAAAATTACCCAGATGGTAAGGTTATTCGTCTGGAGCAGAATTATCGTTCAACAAAAACAATTCTGAACGCAGCCAACAGCGTTATTGCACATAATGAAGAGCGTAAGGGTAAAACCCTCTGGACAGATAACGCACAGGGTGACAAAATTGTTGTTCATACAGCTCGTGACGAGCGTGACGAGGCAAAGTATATATCAGAAAATATTCTTGAGCAGGTTGCAAATGGTAGAAAATTCTCTGATTTTGCAGTTCTATACCGTACAAATGCACAGTCGAATATCATAGAGCAGAATATGGCACGCAGTGGTATTCCACACCGTTTAATTGGTGGTCATCGCTTCTATGATAGAGAAGAAATCAAGGATATGACATCTTACCTACAGGTTATAAGTAACCCTTCTGACAATATAAGATTACGCAGAATTATCAACAAGCCAAAGCGTTCAATAGGTAATGCAACTGTAGAAAAGGCTTCTGAAATTGCAGATGTAATGGGTGAGAGTCTTTATTATGTAATCAGCCACGCAGAGGATTACGAGCCACTGAAAAGAGCTGTACCAAAGCTGAAGGAATTTACAAATCTTATTGACAGCCTTATAGAATATGCTGAGGATGAGGATACAACAATCTGTCAGCTATATAACGAAATTCTTGACCGTACAGAATACATAGAATCCCTGAAAAAAGAAAAGGAAGACCACGAAAGCCGTATCGAAAATATCAACGAGCTTATGACCAATATCAAAAACTACGAGGACGATAACCCAGAGGAGGCTACACTTGCTGGCTTTTTAGAGGATATAGCGTTGCTTTCTGATATTGATAATTACGATTCAGACTCCGACAGCGTAGTGCTTATGACATTACATTCTGCAAAGGGTCTTGAATTCCCAGTTGTATTCATTCCAGGTGCAGAGGACGGAATTTTCCCTGGTATGCAGTCAATTATGAATCCGACCGAGCTACAGGAGGAACGTAGACTTGCCTATGTTGGTATTACTAGAGCTAAAGAAAAGCTGCATATAATACACGCAAATTACCGTATGCTATATGGTACAACAAGTCACAATAAGCTTTCTCGTTTTGTAAACGAAATTCCAAGAGAGCTTGCTGAAATTACATCAGCTGTAGTTGAAACAAGCTTTACAGCACCTACCAAAAACGCAACTGGTGTATCACGTGCTACTGGTACAGCTACAGGTAATGGTGGATATTTAAGCAGTACATTTGCAAAGGCAAATAGCTTTGCAAATCGTACATATCAGCCACAGGCTAAGCCAACTGCAACCAGTGCAAGCTATAAGGCAGGCGATCAGGTTATGCATAAAACCTTTGGTAAGGGCATGATAGTTTCTGCCAAGCCTATGGGTAACGATATATTCTTAGAAATAGCCTTTGAAAAAGCAGGCACAAAGAAGCTTATGGC
>JAXJJE010000450.1:0-3392 GCA_036298405.1 Acutalibacteraceae bacterium | reverse complement strand
GGATACACCTTCAGGAGCAGCAGTTGATTTAACTGCTGAGAGTGTTCTGATTAAGCCGATTGATGATATGTTACTTGTTATTGGTCATATTTCATCAACACTTACAGAAATAATTGGAACAGGTTATTATAAGGATGTGTTTATTAAGTTCGATGAGCTTAATTCAAGCATAAATTTTTAATTTTAAAATTTTAGGAGGAAGAAAATTATGGCTATGGGAACCACAGGTACAGTCAACATCTCAGTAAAGATGTTCGACGATATTAAAACAGCAGTTGCAGACTACAGAACAAAAACTAATACTCTTAAGGATCAGTTAGAGTCAGAAGTAAATGGATTAGTAGGCGTAAGCTTTGTTGGTGAAGCTGCTAACGGTTTTAAGGATTTTTATACAAAGAACATTGTTCCAGCTAACGGCGAGGGCTTAGCGAACTTGCTAAAAGCAATTGATGATATTGCTCAGTCTGCATCAGATGCTATTCCAGGTGGAAATGGTCTTGATGATCAGTTAGCTGAAGGAAACAGACAGTAAAGGGAGGATATTAAAAATGGCAGATTGTAAAATTGTTAACGAGAGCGTAAAAACTGCTATCGAGAATATTGGTGGTAACACTCAGGGTTCACTTACAGGTATAGCTAAGGCATACAAAGATGCAGGAGATGCTTTTATCGAAGCACTAAATACTGCAATAGCTTCAATGGAGGGCGAAACAAAAGATGCTCTTCAAAAATTCTTTACAAATGATGTACAGCCATTTGTAACAGAAGATCTTCCAAATGCAATAAACGGTATGTCTGTACTTCTTGAAGCAAACAGAAAAAACTTCGAAGATGTTGATAAGCAAATCGCAGACAGTATTTCTGGTGGCGGTCAATAATTGTACATATAAAGTCCTAACCGCATGTTAAAAATGTGGTTAGGACTTTATAAAATATTATTTAAAAATATAAGATAAGGGTGGGTAATATGGCATTTAAAATATTGTCATCAGACGAAATAGAATTACTGACAGAAGAACAACGAAAAAGTTATGAAAATGAACTTGAAATTTATAACGAACGTGTTAAGTTTGTTGAACAATTAGAAAAGCTTGAAAATACTGTTGTTGAACCATATGAACCCAAGCTTGTAAAAATTTCGGCTGTTAAAAAAGCTCCGAATGTAGCATTTGTAAAACCAGAGTATACAGTGGATATTATTGATGTAGATATAAGCTCAGCACCAGAAATGTCAAAGGTGAAATTTGATAAGCCTGTAACTGCAATGGTTCCAAAATGCTCAAAAACTAAGAATGTGTCAGTAGGGCATATAAAGAAAGTAGAATATGATAAACCAATAATGCCACAAACAAGTCAGGTGGTTGTACCTGACAGAGCTGTTGAAAAGTTAAACCAAAATAAACCAAGTTTACCACAGGTTAAGGGAACAAATATTCCAACAAAAGTACATATAGAATTGAAACAAGACAAGCCAGTTGTGCCGGTTAAAATAAAAATAGCTGTTCCTTGTATGACTCATAAGAATAGTGGACAAGTAAAGCCAAACTTGCCTGAAAAAGTAAGGGTTAAAGCCGTTAATCAAATGCCAGGTGTATCGTTCTCGATTGATAAGAATGCGATTGTTGCAAGTAATGTTAAGAAAACTGCACCAAAAGTTAATCTACCAGAGGTAGTATTACCTGAAAAAGCAAATCCGATTTTACCTAAATCATCGGTGAAATTTGCTGAAATCAAAGGCTTTAAGGGCATTGACAGAAAAGAAGCTGTTTTACCAAAAGCAATTATTCCAAATCAGGTAAATGCTTCTTTTAAACAAGCAAATAAAACTAAGGCTGAATTGCCTGTAGTTTCAAATATATCAGTTAAAAAAGCTTCAGTTAAGAAGATAGATGTTAAAAAAGCTGAATTGCCAAGTGTTCAAAAAACGGGCATTCCCAAAAAAGAGTTTGCTAAATCTGCGTGTGATATGTCTGACTTACCTGCTGTAAATGCTCCAAAAACAAATGTAGAAGCATACAGTAAACCAGAATTCAAAAAGTTAGAGCTTCCGAAGGTTGATAAACCTATTGTAAATACAAGTGGTTTTCTTAAAAAAACCACAGCAGAACCACCAAAGATTGAATACCCTACAATTGATATTGTACCTAAAAAAACATTCAAAAAAATTGATAGCAGAGCCAATAATGTACCAAGTGTAGGTGGTGTTGTTATTCCAAACGCTTATACAAATGAGTCATTAAAAAAATTATTAGATTCAAATAAAGAAAATAAAATGAGATAGGAGTGCTCTAATGAAAAACAATGAAATAATGATTTCTGCAAGGTTTGAGAGCGATGAGCTTTCTGATGAAATCTCTTTTCTTATTATTAAAGATATTTCTCTTAGAGCACTTATGGAAGCTATATATTATGGACTTAGAAAAGTAGATAATTTCCAAAAGCACTTTGAGCTGTTAGAGAAATATTTAAAAACACGAAAAGAATTGCAGGTGCTCTATAATGCTAAGGGCGATTTTAATGTTATTGATTTTACCGAGACATTTACAGTTAAAGATGAAAATGATAAGGATAAAGCTGTAAGCATATTAGATAAAAGGCTAGATGAGCTTGGTTTTGTTACTTCAAGCTCTATGTTGTTTACAACTGACAAAAAGGTTAATAAGCAAGCTTTGTTTCAAAAATCTGAGCAAAGCTATATATTAAGAAGTGGTAATAATCTTGAGTATAACATAAGTACACGCCGACTAAATGTTATAGAGTCATCAATAATTGATATTTTGCCACCAGGAGAGCTTCCTCAAAAAAATAAGCAATCACTGTTAGATGTAATTATTCCAACTGTGCTTTCTGCTGGTGGTATGATGGGTGCAAGATACCTTATACAGCTTATTTCTCCACAGGCTACAGGTATGGGGAATACTATGATATTGATGTCTGGTGCTATGGCTGTTGTTGCTTTTGTTACATCGTTTTACAATTACCAAAAACAAAAAAGAGAGCATAAGAAAAATCTTGAAGAGTGGATAGAAAACTACGAAAACTATATTGCAAGAAAAATTTCTACTATAAAAGAATGGCAACAGAGTGATATAAAATATCTTAATAGTACATATCCAGATATGGGCAAGCTTTTTGCAAATACAGCTAATATAGACGCAGGAATTTTTTCACGTTCTCAAAATGATAACGATTTTATGAGAATTTCTCTAGGAACTTCAGACGAGGTAAAGCCTATGTTTGAAATTAAATCCGAGAAAAAAGATACGATTTCTTACGATGTTTACTATAAAAAAATTGGTGACAAGATAAAGATTTTTGTTCCGGGTAAAAAAGATGAGAAGCGTAGAAAAAAATTAACACCTGCTGCACGAGCAAATGAGGATAAGAATAAG
>JAXJJE010000449.1:0-3843 GCA_036298405.1 Acutalibacteraceae bacterium | reverse complement strand
TATTTTCAAGTTCTTTATTTAAAAAAATAGATATATTTTTAGAGAGATATTTTTTACAGCATTTAAAAATAATATAGTACAAAATTCTACTGCATATTATTACAACCACCGTTAAAATGAATTTAATTTTTAAACCCAAAACTTTTGTTCGTTTCCCTCTTGAAATAAACGAACAAAAGTTTTATAATCGAATCAATAAACATTAGTTCGGAGAATTTGAAGATGGATAGAGTAATACTACACAGTGATTGCAACTGCTTTTATGCATCGGTTGAATGTGCACTTAACCCAAGCTTAAAGGGTAAAGCTATTGCTATAAGTGGTGACCCCGAGAAAAGACACGGGATTATTTTAACTAAAAGTGAAGAGGCAAAAAAATATGGAGTGA
Source organism: Acutalibacteraceae bacterium (assembly GCA_036298405.1). GTDB lineage: Bacteria > Bacillota > Clostridia > Oscillospirales > Acutalibacteraceae > CAG-964. The sequence continues at coordinate 3,455 of JAXJJE010000449.1, read as the reverse complement.
AAACGGGTGAACCTATATGGCAGGCAAAGCAAAAATGCCCACATTTAATCACTTTACCACCCAATTTTAATAAGTATATAGAGTATTCTAAAAAAGCAAAGGAAATATACTACAGTTATACTGATATGGTAGAGTCATTTGGACTTGACGAAGCGTGGCTTGATGTTACGGGTAGTAAAAAGCTTTTTGGTAATGGTGTAGAAATTGCCAAAAAGATAAGCAATCGTATAAAAAATGAACTTGATATAACAGTAAGCATTGGTGTTAGCTATAATAAAATTTTTGCTAAAATCGGTAGTGACTATAAAAAGCCAGATGCAATAACCTATATAAGCAAGGATAATTATAAGAAAATAGTATGGGAGCTACCTTGCGAGGATTTACTGTATGTTGGTAAGGCAACAAAGGCTAAGCTTAACAAGCTAGGGATTTTTACTATAGGTCAAATTGCCAATTGTCCTATTAATATTTTGCGTTCAAATCTTGGTAAATGGGGAGAAATTCTGCATACCTTTGCAAATGGTAATGATAAATCTACTGTTTCGATATATAACCAGCAATCAACTGTTAAATCAATCGGCAACTCTACAACTACACCACGAGATTTAACTAATCTTACAGATGTAAAGATTGTTATGAGCGTACTTGCAGACAGTGTTGCAAGGCGATTAAGAGAGCAAGGGTTGGTTTGTAGTGCTGTAGGGGTTTCTGTAAGAGATAATAAGCTTTGTTCTTTTACAAGACAAACTCAGCTTATATCGGTTACCGATATAACAGAGGAGATTTTAAACATTGCTCTTGAGCTTGTTGCTAAAAGCTTCAGCTTTAATAATGGTATAAGAAGCATTGGAATAACAGCACAGGGGCTTTCTTGCAAGGAAAGTGGTATGCAATTAAGTATTTTTGACGACAACAAAAACAGACTAAGAAAAGAAGCAATTGACAGTGTTACCGACAAGCTTAAAAGCCGTTATGGTGATTACATTATAATGCCTGCATTAATGCTAAAGGACACTGCACTTTCAAGCTTTAACCCTAAGGCAGAGCACACTGTACACCCCGTTGGATTTTTCTGATTAGCAACATAAGTGTTATTTTCATAAAAAACAAAAATCAACATATATATACTATATGAGGGCTTTTTGGGGGTATAATAATGCTAAAGCTAAACCACAACAACATAATTAATTTATTTGCAACAGCCTTAGCTGGGGTGATTTCGATATTTGCAAGCTATTGCACAATTACAAGATTATCAAGCACCAACAGTGGGTTATCTGTGCAAATGCTTGCTTGCTCGCTTTCTATGCCACAAAGCGTTGCTGCAAATGCTGTAAGTGTTAAGGATAATCAAATTTTACCTGTAACAGCTACTCAATCATCAACTATTGCAACAGAGAAGCCTTCTGAAAAAAGTGAACAAATCATTGATGATGAAAGTAAATATATCGGAAATAAATACCCTGTTTTCGAACAGCAATTTGGGTCATCTGGTGAAGAATACGATAATTTTTCGGTAAAAAATTCTACCGATTACAGCATTGACTATGAACAGCTACTCTCTGATAATTTACCATTTGAAATTACAGACAGTAAAACTCCACAAGTACTTATTGTTCATACCCATACAACAGAATCGTTTTTGATTAATGATAATGGATATTACTACACAGATTATCCATTCAGAAGCACAGATCCACAAAGAAATATGGTGGCTGTGGGTAACGAAGTGGTTACATCGCTTAAAAATAATGGTATATCGGCTGTACACGCTACCGAGATACACGATTCCACATACACAGGGTCATATTCACGAAGTGAGCAGACTATTTATAAATATTTAGAGCAATATCCAGATATAAAGGTTATTATAGACCTTCATCGTGACGCTGTAGGTTATAATGATGAAAGAGGTAAATATAAGCCTACCTTTACCTACAATGGTAAGAAGGCAGCACAAATTATGATAATGAGTGGCTATGACCCATACAATAGCTATGGATTGGGACATTGGCAAGAAAATTTAACCTTTGCTCTAAAGCTACAGCAAAAAGCAGAACAGCTTTACCCTGGTATGACACGACCACTTTACTTTGGAGATTTTGCTTATAATATGTTTATCAATAATGGCTCGCTTTTAATTGAGGTTGGTACCGAAACCAATACTCTTGAAGAAGCAAAATATACAGGTGAGCTTTTAGGCAATGTTATTGCAAAGGTATTGACGAATAATTAATAAAACACAAAAAAGCTGAGCTTATTTTTACAAGCTCAGCTTTTATTCATTCGTCTGTTGGAATATCTATAATATTTATTTCTTCACATTCAGAGTCATTTGATTTTTTGTAGTTAGTAGCCTTTGATTGACCCGAAAAGATGAGCTTTATGTTAAATGTATCATTCTCATGGTCATATTTTTTTACATAGTAGCTCATATATCCAAGCATATACCAGAAAATAGCAACCATAAAGGAATGTTCCCAAAGCATTGCTTTTTCTATTACTGCATAAATACAGTAGGCAAATATAAAGGCAAATAAGCAAGGGTACGGGCTGTTTTTAAAGCTCTTTTTCTCTAAGAAAAGCGATTTTATGCTTGTTTTTCCTAGAGATACAGCAAAGCCTATAAAAAGCACAAATCCCACCAATCCATTACTTACCAGAATAGTAAGATAGCCGTTATGAAGATCTGAATATTTAAAGCCTGTTTCTAGCAATCTTTCGCCAAATACTGTTATATTTTCTTTACCAACACCTATTATCGGGTTGTTGTAAAAAACAACTATTGCCTTTTCTAGTAATTTTAGTCTTCCACTGTCAAGGTTTTCATTTTCGTGTGCAAAGGTAACTATATTGGCTGGTTTATCATCTGTTTGTTGCTGTGTAATCTGATTACCAGAATTTATAATATATGAGGCTGATTTATTCGCCAATGTACGCACACTTAGCAATACACCTAGTGATACTACTACAACAATCATTAAAGCAACACCACCTAAAATAAGCTTTTTTATTGTAAGCTGTGGCAAACCACCCCAAAGCTTATATATGATGTAGCCTAAAATGTAGCCTACAAGAAGTAATATAGAGCCATTTGAATCGCTCATAAAAACTCCTATAAGATTTATAACAACAGCTGTAATCAACAGCCATTTAGGAAAACGCTTAGCATTATTGATTTTGGCATAAAGCTCATCTTTGCTTAAAATGTGTGCAGATATAATTGCAAGTGCACCATAAAAGCCAAGCAAATTAGGATTTATAAAAATACCTGTAAATCGGTTTTCGTATATTACAAATTTATAGGTGCTGTATAAAAATTTCATTTTTGAGGCACCTAATGGCAAAACAGCAAAGCTTGCTATCATAGCAATAGTTGTAGCAACTAAAATTATAGCCGATACCGTGTAAAGCTCTTTTCTTACACGTCGTTTATTTCTTTCGGTGTGCATACC
>JAXJJE010000448.1:0-3253 GCA_036298405.1 Acutalibacteraceae bacterium | reverse complement strand
GCTTTACCTTCTTTACGACGAATAACTTCGTCAGCGTACTTAATACCCTTGCCCTTATATGGCTCTGGTGGACGCTTCTCTCTGATCTCAGCTGCCATCTGACCAACCTTCTGCTTGTCAGCACCTGAAACGATGATTGTGTTAGCATCTGGAGCTTCGATAGTAACATCTGCTGTATCTGTGAAGATTACCTGGTGTGAATAGCCAAGGTTCATAACTAGCTCCTTGCCCTTCTTCTGTACACGGTAACCAACACCCTTTAGTTCTAGCTTCTTCTGATAGCCCTCTGTTACACCTGTAACCATATTAGCAACAAGTGAACGAGTTAGGCCGTGAAGAGCTCTGTTCTGCTTAATAGCCTTTGGTGACTTATCGTCTGGAACCTTAATTTCTACAGCCTCAGCTGTGATCTCTACGATCATATTTGGGTGAATCTTCTGTGTTAGAGTACCCTTTGGTCCCTTTACTGTTAATACACCGTTGTCAAACTTAACGTCAACACCAGCGGGAATATTTATAGGTTTTCTTCCAATTCGAGATAATTTGATTTCTAATTCAGCCAATTCTCGCACCTCCTTACCATACAAATGCTAGGATTTCGCCACCTACGTTTTCTTTACGAGCCTGACGGTCTGTCATAACGCCCTTAGAAGTTGAAACGATAGCTACACCAAGGCCTTTGATAACCTTTGGCATATCCTCAACATTGCTATATCTACGCAAACCTGGCTTAGATACTCTTCTTAGACCTGTGATAACAGGCTTCTTACCCTCAAGATACTTAAGAGTAACAGTAATAACGCCCTGCTTGCCATCTTCAACTACAGTAAAATCTTTAATGTAGCCTTCGTCTAACAAAATCTGGCATATAGCCTTCTTCATATTTGAAGCAGGAATCTCTACAGAATCGTGCTTCGCAGAACTTGCATTACGGATTCTTGTAAGTAAGTCTGCTATTGGATCAGTAATCTGCATAACATTAACCTCCTTCGTGTATTACCAGCTTGCCTTTTTAACGCCTGGAATCTGGCCCTTATAAGCTAACTCTCTGAAACAAATACGGCATACTCCGTACTTACGAAGATAAGCGTGTGGTCTGCCGCAGATGTTGCATCTGTTGTACTCTCTAGTAGAAAACTTCTGTGTTCTCTGCTGCTTAACTTTCATTGCTGTTTTAGCCACGACAATACCTCCTTATTTCGCGAATGGAGCACCCATAAGTGTTAGTAACTCACGAGCCTCTTCGTCTGTCTTAGCGGTAGTAACAAAGCAAATGTCCATACCTCTAACCTTATCAATCTTATCATACTCAATCTCAGGGAAGATAAGCTGTTCCTTAAGACCCATGTTGTAGTTACCACGACCGTCAAAGCCATTAGCGTTAATGCCTCTGAAGTCACGTACTCTTGGTAGTGCAACATTGAATAGTCTGTCTAGGAACTCGTACATTCTCTCGCCTCTTAGTGTAACCTTAGCACCGATTGGCATACCCTCTCTTAGCTTAAAGTTAGCAACTGACTTCTTAGCACGACAGATGTGAGCCTTCTGACCTGTGATAATTCCAAGATCTCTTACGATAGCGTCGATAACCTTTGAGTTCTCTCTAGCCTCGCCAGCACCAACATTGATAACGATTTTGTCTAGCTTTGGAATCTCCATTACGCTTTTATAGGAGAACTTTTCCATAAGTTTTGGTGCAACATCGCTTTTATAAAAGTCTTTTAGTCTTGCCATTTCTTATAATCCTCCTTACAAAATCTCTCCGCATTTTCTGCAGATACGGTTCTTTGAGCCGTCCTCGTTGATCTTATGACCGATACGAGTTGGCTTCTTGCAACGAGGGCAAACGATCTGAACCTTAGATGCATACATAGCACCCTCAGCCTTTACGATACCGCCTGCTTCACCCATTTTTCTAGGCTTAACATGCTTTGAAACCATGTTAACGTTCTCTACGATAACCTTGCCTTCTTTTGGGCTAACAGCCATTACTTTACCTTGTTTACCCTTGTTCTACCGCTTAATACTACAACAGTGTCACCTGTTTTAACATGAACTTTATTTATCATAAGTGAGCACCTCCATTAAAGAACTTCAGGAGCAAGGCTAAGAATCTTCATGTAATCCTTATCACGAAGCTCTCTAGCAACTGGTCCAAAGATACGTGTACCCTTTGGATTCTTGTCTTCCTTAATAATAACGGCTGCATTCTCGTCGAAACGAATATATGTGCCATCTTCACGACGTACGCCCTTTGCTGAACGTACGATAACTGCTTTAACTACATCGCCTTTTTTAACAACGCCGCCTGGTGCTGCCTTTTTAACAGAAGCAACTACAACGTCGCCGATGTTTGCGTATCTCCTTCTGGTACCGCCGAGAACTCGGATGCACATTAACTCTTTTGCTCCAGTGTTATCGGCAACCTTTAGGTAGGTCTGCTGTTGAATCACAGTAATTCCTCCTTTATAACTTGGGCTAAATTATTTAGCCTTCTCAATAATCTCGACTAGTCTCCATCTCTTATCCTTAGAAAGAGGACGAGTTTGCATAATCTTTACTCTATCGCCAATGCCACACTCGTTGTTCTCGTCATGAACCTTTAGCTTAGCTGTTCTCTTAACAACCTTGTCGTATAGTGGGTGCTTTACGCTATCCTCAATAGCAACTACGATTGTCTTGTCCATTTTGTTGCTAACAACCTTACCTACATTGGTTTTTCTTAGATTTCTTTCACTCATGGCTTAAACCTCCTTCTATTAGGCATTAGCGCTGTTCTTTTCCATCTGTGTAAGTACAGTTTGTACTCTTGCGATGTCTTTTTTAACAGCACTGATACGCATTGGGTTCTCTAGCTGATTTATAGCCAATTGAAAACGAAGGTTAAATAGTTCCTCTTTAAGGCTCTTGAGCTTCTCCTGAAGCTCTTCTACACTTAAATTTCTTAGCTCTGAAGCCTTCATTATTGCTCACCCTCCGTTTCTTTCTTAACAAATTTACACTTAATTGGTAGCTTATTAGCTGCAAGTCTCATAGCTTCTCTTGCAGTCTCCTCTGATACACCAGCAAGCTCAAACATAATTCTGCCTGGCTTAACTACAGCAACCCAGTACTCTGGTGAACCTTTACCTGAACCCATTCGAGTTTCAGCAGGCTTAGCTGTAACTGGCTTATCTGGGAATATTTTAATCCAAACCTTACCGAATCTCTTGCAGTATCTTGTCATAGCGATACGGGCAGCTTCGATCTGGTT
>JAXJJE010000447.1:0-2603 GCA_036298405.1 Acutalibacteraceae bacterium | reverse complement strand
GAATTGGTAAAAGAAATATCAGCAATTTGATAAATTCCAATTTATAGAACCCGAAAATAAACTAATAGTCAGCAGTTTAACTCTGATATATTCAGGGTGTGAGCTGAAATATGATTTAACATAACGGAGATATTATGAGTAATATTATAGAAATAACAGATTTTCTTGCTCCTGAGCTTGATGTATATGCAAGGCTGAGCGAGGTACAGCTTTTAAACAGAGAGTTTCCAGAAAAAGGTATGTTTATAGCAGAAAGTCCAAAGGTGATAGAGCGTGCTCTTGATGCAGGGTATGAGCCTGTATCATGCCTTATGGAAAAAAGGCATATTGAGGGTGAAGGTAAGCAGATTCTTGCCAGAATAAAAGATGTTCCAATTTTTTGTGCAGAGTTTGATGTTCTTACACAGCTTACAGGTTTTAAGCTAACTCGTGGCATGCTTTGTGCGATGAGAAGAAAACCACTTTTAAAAGTAAAAGATATCTGCAAAAATAAAAGTAGAATTGTTATATTAGACAAGGTTATGAATCCTACCAATGTAGGTGCTATAATCCGTTCAGCTGCAGCACTGGGAATGGACGCAGTAATCCTTACTGCCGGATGTTCAGACCCTCTTTACAGACGTGCTGCAAGAGTTAGTATGGGCACTGTGTTTCAGATTGACTGGACATTTTTAAACAACGATGCTCTTGACGAAATAAAAGACCTCGGATTTAAAACAGTAGCAATGGCACTTAAAGACAATTCTCTTTCTATCAATGACCCATTACTGATGAATGAAAATAAGCTTGCAATTATTATGGGAACAGAGGGTGACGGACTTTCTGATAAAACTATATCAGATTGCGATTTCACCGTAAAAATACCAATGTATCATGGCGTTGATTCGCTTAATGTCGCTGCTGCTTCTGCAGTTGCGTTTTATCAGCTTGGTAATAAACACAATGACTGATATTAACTGAAAGTTTTAAAATAAAGTAATCAAAAAACCAAGGGTAAAAACTCTTGGTTTAAAAAATCGCTAATATTAGCATTTGTACAAAAACCTTTATGGTATTAGGTTGCTAGGTGCTCAGTAGGGGGTTGCCTTGCTCTTTGGGATTTGTCGTGATATAATTACAGCAATACACTTGAATTCGGAGGAGTGAAGTTGAAGAAGCATATTGCTAATGCTATAACAGGTTGTCGAATTTTATGCAGTATCTTAATCCTGCTTTTTTCTGTGTTTTCAGCTCAATTTTATATCTTATATCTTCTTTGTGGATTCAGTGATATGATAGATGGAGCTGTTGCAAGAAAGACAAATAGTGTCAGCGAATTCGGAACACGATTTGATACTGTTGCTGACTTCATATTTGTAGCTGTATCTTTGATTAAATTTTTACCATTAATTTACATCCCGATATGGCTGTGGATTTGGATTGTTGTTATAGCAACCATAAAAACAGGGAATGTTGTTTTGGGATTGATTTGCAACAAAAAGCTGGTATCCATACACAGCATTTTGAATAAAGCAACGGGGTTTTTACTGTTTGTTTTTCCTTTGACATTCAGCTTTATTGAACCAATGCACAGTTCTGTGGCAGTGTGTTCTTTGGCAACATTGTCAGCAATCAATGAGTTATATTATATAAGAACGGATAGAGAAATTTTTTAACAATCAAAATTTTGCTTTGTAAAAAGATTAGATAAACTTGAATTTATAGAGGAGATAATAAAATGGAATTAAGATTAAGACACTATAAGCCTTGCGATGCTGAATTTATTGTAGGTTGGATAAAAAACGAGGATGCTTTGCGTAAATGGAGTTCAGACAGATTTGGTGATTACCCTATTACAAGTGAAGATATAAACAATAAGTATATAGGAAACAATGGTGATTGCATTGAGTCGGATAATTTTTATCCCTTAACTGCATTTGATAAAAGTGGTGTAGTAGGTCATTTGATTTTGAGATATACCGATGAAGAAAAGAAGGTAATTCGCTTTGGCTTTGTAATAGTAGATGACACCAAAAGAGGCAAGGGTTACGGAAAGCAAATGCTTACACTTGCAATTAAATATGCTTTTGATATTTTTGGAGCAGAGAAAATTACCCTTGGTGTATTTGATAACAACAAACCAGCATATTACTGCTACAAAGCAGCAGGATTTAAAGAAAACGGCGAAGAGATGCTTTGTGAATTGTTTGGAGAGCAGTGGCGAATAGTTGAAATGGAAATCAAGAGATAATTTTGATATGATAAATTGTAGTTTGTCGGGCAGAGTTGCACTATGGGGTGCTTATAGCATAACGCTATAGTTTTATTGTTCATAGTTAGTTTGTACTGGTACAAAGTATTTTTTATTAGGGACACATATAATGTGTCGGTGTCTTACTCGCTTTTATTAAAAGCTTAGATTTTATACTCTTACAAACTATTTTTATAATTTATAGTGCTAATCACGCACGGTGACTTACTTTCTTACAAAAGAAAGTAAGCAAAGATTGCAAGGGAGGGAATTTCGAAATCCCCTCCCAAAACCCTCCCCACACGACCAAAGGGGGACTTTGTCCCCCTTATGGAATCCCCCACGCTTAGTCAAACTACATTTGGCTGGAATT
>JAXJJE010000446.1:0-6526 GCA_036298405.1 Acutalibacteraceae bacterium | reverse complement strand
TATCTGCTCCATCAACCTCAACAGCTGCAATTTTGTCTACAATATCCATACCATCATAAACCTGTGCAAATACTGTGTGGCCCTTATCTGTTGCATTGAATGCACCATCAAGTGATGGGTTACCACCGTTTTCTTCGTATAGCTTTCTTACATCTTCACCTATCTCATCTGTATTAAGTGCAAATGAGCCAAACTGCTGTTCGCACATAAAGTACTCATTAGTGCCATAATATTTACATAGATTCTGATATATATACTGCCACTGCTGTTCAAAATAAGCCCAGCCACCGTTTGCATTAAACTTGTCTGCCTTTGCCTGATTGATAAAGAACTGGCTACCGTTTGTATCTTTACCTGCGTTAGCCATAGAAACAGAGCCTCTTATATTAAACAAGTGGTCACTGAACTCGTCCTCGAATGAGTCGCCATAAATACTTGTACCACCTGTACCATTACCATCTGGGTCACCACCCTGAATCATAAAGTCATTAATAACTCTGTGGAATGTAATACCATCGTAGTAACCATCCTTAGCGTGTGTCAAGAAGTTTTCTACTGTCTTTGGTGCAGCCTCTGGGAAGAATCTCATACAAATATCACCCATTGAAGTATGCATAATAGCAACCTCTTCACCCTTTTGTGGCATATCAAGCTGATAACCAACCTTGTGCTCTGTGTCCTTATATACCTTAGCATCTTTCTGTGTTGTTGTTTTTACATCTATCTGTGGGTAGCTACCTGCCTCTGTTGGTGTTTGAGCAGTTGTGTTGCTATTAGCATTACTGCTTGCATCACCAGTTGCAGAATCACCAGCACAGCCTGCTGTACCTACTGCTACTGCACCTACAACAAGCATACTCATAGCAATAACTAGTGTTCTTTTAATTTTACTGATTTTCATTTTATTATCCTCTTTTCAAATAATATGCAAATTAATTTTAGTATAAAAGCAAATTTATTGCAATACAGAAAATCAATTTATTAGTTAATTTTTTGTAAATATAAATCATAAAAGCCTTGAATTAAAGCTTATTAGCGTAAAAGGTAACCGTAATTACTGTACCCTTACCTATTTCACTTTCAACTGCAATTTCTGCGTTGTGAAGCTCTGCTATGTGCTTAACAATTGCAAGTCCAAGACCTGTACCACCTGTTTCTTTTGAGCGACTTTTATCAACTCGGTAAAATCTCTCAAAAATTCTCTTCTGGTGCTTACTCTCTATGCCAATACCAGTATCCTTAACCTGTAAAACTGCATTACCATTAATTCGTGTAAGCTTTACATAAACACTGCCATCAGGCTTATTATAACGCACAGCATTGTCACACAGGTTAAATACCAGCTCGTAAAGCTGTGTTTCGTTACCCATACAAACTACGTCTTCAAGCTCAGTATGAATTGTAATATTATTCTTCTTTGCTGTAATATCAAGCAGCTCTACACTTTCGATAACAGTATCTTTTAGATTTACCTTTTTTACACCCTCAAGCTGATATGTTTTATCATCCATTTTAGATAGCTTCATAATATCGCTTATAAGCGTAATAAGTCTGCCGGCTTCCTTGTGTATTCTTCCTGCAAAGCGTTGCATATCCTCTTTCTCGCTTACCATACCATTTTCTATCATTTCGGCATAGCCAGAAATTGAAGTAAGGGGTGTTTTTAACTCGTGAGTAACATTTGCTGTAAACTCTTGCCTTAGCTTTTCTGTTTTTCTTTGAGCCGTAATATCTAAAAGCAAGCAGATAACCCCCACCTGCTCACCACTTGAGAACACAGGGTTTACATAAAGCTTTATTGTTTTTTTGTTAAGCTTTATTTCTTCAGATGAGCTTTCTCCCTTAGAAGCTTTGTTAACAGCCTCTATAAGCTTATCATTGTTATACACCTCAAGTATATTTTTACCCTCGTTATGAAGTATGGCAGGCTTCAGAATTTTTTTAGCACTTTCGTTTTCCATAAGGATAATCTTATCGACATCAAGCATAATAAAGCCTTCTCGCATATTAGAAATAAGCGTTTTTGTTTTATCCTGCTCCTCCTGTAAATTATCTATCTGATGTCTTATTTTTTTCTGCTGTGCTGTAATTGTGTCTGCAAAAGGCTTTAGCTCCTCATATATAGACTCCTTTTTAAGGTATTTGCCATTACCCATATTATTAAATGGTGCTATTATCTTTTTGGCAAAGTTATTTGATATAATAAAGCACGCCAAAAGCACATATACAGCTAAAAACATCACTACAATTATCATTGCATAATAAAGGTGAAAAATACTTTTAGCTTCTTTAGCTACTCTTAAAATATCACCATCTTCTGTTTTAACAGCATAGTAATACATCATTTTCTTCTGCGTTGCAGAATATCGCGAGCCTGAACCCACACCATTTTCTAAAGCCTGCTTTATTTCGGTACGATTTTTGTGATTTTCCATTTTTGATTCTTCAAGCTTTTTATCGCTTTCAAAAATCACCTTACCATCTGCTTCTATCAGTGTTACTCTGTAATCGTTAATAAACACAGAGTCTATATAATCATCATCATTTTTATTAACGTGTTCAAGTAGTATGTCGCCATATACAGATAAATCATTATACGCTTGCTCTGAAAAAGTAAAGCCAGCTGCCACACAGCAGCAAACAGCTGTAAGCAGTATTGATATACCCGAAATTGCAACCAACACTTTTGTTAAGGTACCTCTAAGCTTCAAATTACTCGCCTACCTTATATCCCACGTGGCGAACTGTCTTTATAATAGAACCACTATCGCCAAGCTTTTGTCTTAATGTTTTTATGTGAGCATCTACAGTACGGCTTTCTCCACTAAAGTCGTAGCCCCACACCTTTTCTAACAGCTTTTCTCGTGTTAAAACTATATCCTTATTAGCTATAAGATATTTTAATAATTCATATTCTTTATATGTAAGCATACAAGGCTCTCCGTTTACACTTACCGTATGCTTAAAGTCGTCTACCTGTATGCCCTCATACTCAAGAACAGTCATACTTTCTTTGCGTTCACAGCGTCTTAGTAAAGCTTTTACTCTAGAAACAAGCTCCATAACACCAAAAGGCTTTGATATATAGTCATCTGCACCCATATCTAGTCCCTTTACCTTGTCGATTTCTGAGGTTTTTGCAGTTACCATAATAACAGGAACATTATGCATTTTTTCGTTTGCACGAAGCTTTTTTAATATAGACAAGCCGTCTTCATTTGGCAACATAATATCCAGCAAAACAAGGCTAGGTATATTCTCCTCGCAAGCCTTGTAAAAATCTGTGCTATCACAAAAAGCAGCCACCTCGTAGCCACTATTTTTAAGTGCATAGCTTTCAAGCTCTCTTATATCAATATCATCTTCAACTATATAAATCATATTTTATGTACCCTTTCTACAATTTGTCTTATTCCTTCTTAAAAAACAAGGCTATGGTAATTATACCACAGCCTAAAAATAATAGCGTATTAAATTTGTAAAATATATGTGAAACTTACAGTATACAGCTTAATGCTTCGTCTATACCCTGTGATGAATCTAAATCTATATTTCTTGCACCTGTATAGGCATATACAACCCATTCTGCAATATTAACGGTATGGTCACCCATTCTTTCAAAATATTTTGAAATCATCAGCAAATCCGGAGCTTCGTCAGCACCCTGTTCATCCGTTTTTATCATTTGCACAAGCTGTTTCATTACAGTGTCGAACAGGTCGTCTATTATATCGTCCTCTCGGCAGGAATTCAAGGCAAGCTCTACATCACCCACTACATAGGCATTAATGCTGTTTTTCAGCATAGACACAGCTATTCTGCCCATTTTTACAGCTTCGTCAATTATCTCGCTGGCTCTGCTTTTTTTCAGCATAACCGAATGTATAGTTATATCCTCTGCAATATCTCCTATACGCTCCATATCAGTAATCATTTTAAGCACAGCAGATACTCTGTGAAAATCGCTTGCCACTGGCTGTTGACGCAAAATAACATTCAGGCAAAGGCTTTCAATTTCCTTTTCCATATTATTTATCTGTAGCTCATACTCTGTTCCCGTTTCTAAAAGCTCTGGGTTATTCTCCTTTAAAGCACCTATAGCATTCTCTATTGCCTTTTCAAGCAACAAAGCCATATCTATTAGCCTTTTGTTTATTTCATCCAGCTGTGACTGATAATAATTTCTCATTATCCAAACCTCCCCGATATATACTGCTCTGTTCTTTTGTCCTTAGGCATATTAAAAATCTTGCTTGTACGGTCACATTCTACAACCTCTCCCATAAGGAAAAACGCTGTTCTGTCAGAAATTCTTACAGCCTGCTGCATATTATGTGTTACCATAACTATTGTATATTTTTCCTTTAGCTCCATAGCTAAATCCTCGATTTTAGAGGTAGAAATAGGGTCTAATGCCGAGGTTGGTTCATCCATAAGCAACACCTCTGGTTCTACAGCAAGTGCACGTGCTATACATAGCCTTTGCTGTTGACCACCAGACATACCAAGTGCATTTTTCTTTAGTCTGTCCTTTACCTCATCCCAGATTGCGGCATCTCTTAGTGATTTTTCTACAATTTCATCAAGCTGTGACTTTTTACGGATACCATGTGTACGTGGTCCATAGGCTACGTTGTCATATATACTCATAGGGAATGGATTTGGCTTCTGGAAAACCATACCTACTCTTTTTCTTAACATATTAACATCAATATCGCTATAGATGTTTTCTCCGTCAAGCAGTATTTCTCCTGTGATTTTACAGCTTTCTACTAAATCGTTCATTCTGTTAAGCGATTTAAGTAATGTTGACTTACCACAGCCCGATGGTCCTATGAATGCTGTGATTTCCTTTTCCTGTATTTTAAGATTTATGTTCTTTAAAGCATGGAAGCTACCATAGTAAAGCTCCATATCTGAAATTGAAAATTTCTCCATTATTTATTTTTCCTCCGTCAGCTCATCTTCTTTGTAAGCTTTTTTGCTACAAAGGCAGAAAGAGCGTTTATAACTACTACCAATATAAGCAGTACAACTGCTGTACCATAAGCCTTGTCTGTGTGCATACCCTCGCTTGTGCATAGGTACATATGAACTGACAATGTTCGTGTTGAGCTTAAAATATCTGTAGGGTACTGTGCGATTGTACCTGCTGTGTAAATAAGTGCTGCTGATTCTCCTACTATTCTGCCTATTGCCAAGATTACACCAGACAGTATACCTGGCACAGCTGTTGGCAGTATTACTCTGAATACTGTTCTCAGCTTACCTGCACCTAGTCCGAAGCTACCCTCTCGGAATGAATCTGGCACAGTACGCAAGGCTTCCTCTGTTGTACGCATTATTAAAGGTAGTATCATTATTGACAGTGTAAAAGCACCAGCTAAAAGTGAATTACCCCAGCCCAGAGTTGTTACAAAAAACAGCATACCAAACAAACCATATACTATAGATGGTACACCCGACAAGGTTTCGGCTGTCATTCTTATAACTGCTACAAGCTTATTGCCTCGTTTTGCGTATTCTACAAGATATATTGCAGAAAACACTCCAAGAGGCACTGCGATAAGCAGTGATATAAAGGTTATAAGAATTGTATTAACAAGTGCTGGCATAAGTGATGCATTTTCTGATGTATATTCCAGTGCAAAAAGCTCTGGCGAAAGATTTGGTATACCCTGCACTAGTATATAGCCTATTAAAAACAGTAGTACACCCACTGTAATTACAGCACATAATAAAACTAGACATAACAGCATAAAAGATATCGGATTGTTTTTATATTGTATTATTCTTTGCTTTAATGTTACTTTGTTTATCGGATTTATATTATTAACATCAGTGTTATTCATTATGTTTTTGCCCCCTTATTCTTAACAACGGCAAATAACAGGTTAATTATCAAAATTAATACAAACAGTACCACACCTGTTGCAATAAGTGCTTCTCGATGAAGGTCGGTAGCGTAGCCCATTTCTATAACAATATTAGTTGTAAGTGTACGCACACCCGACAAAACGCTATCTGGTACTACAGGACTGTTGCCTGCTACAAGTATAACTGCCATAGTTTCTCCTATTGCTCTACCTATTGCAAGCACAACACCAGCAAGTATACCCGACTTTGCTGCTGGCAAAACTGTTTTGAACACGCTTATTTCCTTTGTAGAGCCAAGTGCAAGTGCACCCTCGTAGTAAGCATTTGGTACAGCCTTTATTGCAGTTTCTGAAACGCTTATCACGGTTGGTAAAATCATTATTGCAAGCAGTATAGACGCTGTAAGTATTCCGTAGCCACTGCCACCTATATAATCTCTTACAAATGGCACTAATACTATCATACCAAAAAATCCATACACTACTGACGGAATACCTGCTAACAATTCAAGGCCCGGCTTTATTATTTTATAGATTTTTTTATCACAAAAGCTGGCAAGAAATATTGCTGTCATTATTCCTATAGGTACGCCTATAATAACAGCACCCACAGTTACATATATGCTACCAAGTATCATAGGCCATATACC
>JAXJJE010000445.1:0-4318 GCA_036298405.1 Acutalibacteraceae bacterium | reverse complement strand
GCTGCTATTACAGTTGGACTGAATTTATTACCAACATCATTCTGCACAATCAACACCGGGCGTATTCCTCCTTGCTCAGAGCCTACAACCGGACTTAAATCTGCATAGAAAATGTCGCCACGCTTAATGTTCACTATTTTCACACTCCGTAAATATATTGTAATTAACTTACAATAGTATTTTTACCTTAAATTTATATGTTTATACTTTCAGTTAATATCATAATATTTACAGTTTTAAAAATTGATACAGAAAATTAACCGTAAGTTACAGTATTGATATTGGAGCTTTGGCTATTTTGTGGTATAATTTATGAAATTTTACAAGAATATTGTCTTTGTATATTTAACAAAGGAGTGATTTTATGGGCAAAAGTCCCGAAAAAAAGAAAGCTATAAGCATAAAAAACATATTACTGGGCTTGTCGTTAACTCTATATGCTGTGTTTTTAGTGTGGGGAATAATAAATTGTATTGTACATACTATTAAAAGTAAATGCTTGGATTTATTTACCATACTGGAGCCTGTTGTAGCCTTTTGGGAAAAAGTATGGTTTGAATTTGACATTTGGTGTGTGCTTATTAGTTTGTTTGCTATAGTATACCCGATATATTACTTAATTGACAGAGTAACAAGAAAATCAGAAAATCAACCTGCAGATGTTGTCGAGAATAAGAAAGTAAGTAAGCTGTTTATATTATTTTTGCTAAGCTTTTTACCATATTTGCTGATGGGATATTTTTCTATCTTTGGTATGGATTTTGGATTGTTTTCAAACACGTATATGATTTACGGATTTGATGCGTTGATTATAGTTCTAATCACCTGTTCTGTTTTACCTATTTATCCTGTTGCTTTAATTTTTCAAATTGTATATTTAATCAAACAATATAAAAAGCTTACTAAAAAAGTAAGCTGATTACAAAATATACAATTATAGCAGTTGTTGCTTTTACACTTTTGCCATCACTTATATATATGGCACTGGAAAAGCTATAAGCAGACACTGATTTTGAAAGCGATAAAATATGAAAAATACAAAACAAAAACTCCCGGCTACAATGTAGTCGGGAGTTTTTTGGAGCTGATAACGGGAGTCGAACCCGTGACCTCAGCCTTACCAAGACTGCGCTCTGCCTACTGAGCTATATCAGCAAAATGTTCATAAGACATCTTATATATGATAACATAAGATTTATGAAAATTCAAATGCTTTTTTAAAAAATGTATAAAAATATTCGCTAATATTTTTGTGCATAATGACAATTATTATAAAAATAAAAACTTTTTAAAATTTCTTGCAACAATTAAGGAAAAATTATACACTTAATATATGTAAACCGGTTTAATGTGGTAGGGTTAATCTTTGATAAAAAATGTGAAAGAAAAGATTAACAAATTTTAAGGAGGCGGTAAGAAAAATGGAGACGGATTTTAATACGTTAGTAAGGTCAGCTAAAAAAGGAGATAGACACAGCTTTGCAACGCTTTATTCTTACATATATAAAGATCTTTATAAATACGCACTATTTACATTAAGAAGTCAAGAGGATGCAGAGGACTGTGTAAGCGAGGCTGTAATTGATGCCTACCGTACAATAGGCAACTTGAAAAACGAAGAGGCATTTAAAGCGTGGTTTTTTAAAATACTATCTGCTAAATGCAAAAAGAAGATACATGAATATTACCTTAAGCCTGTTGAGAATGAATTTCCTTATGACAGCTTTGGTGAAATCGATGCTGGAATTGACCTTAGAACTGCCTTTTTCAAGCTTCCACCAGAAGACAGAATGATTGTATCGTTAACAGTATTTGGTGGCTACAGCTCTAAAGAGATTTCTAAAATAATAAAAATGAATAGCAACACTGTTCGTTCTCGTTATTCAAGAGCTTTAGAAAAGCTTAAGGTTATGCTTTAATATCAATTTATAATAAATAATTAGTATAAACTATGGGCTGATATACACTGATAATTAAACAGGAGGTTTACTATGAATAATAATGATATTTTAAATGAGCTTAATAGCAGTGCAGATAGTTTTGCACCATCTGACAGATTAGCTCCAGACTCAATAGAAAAATCACTTTCAGGTGTAAAAAGAAGAAGTTACAAAGGTGTGGCTACAGCGTGTACTTCGTTAGCTGTTGTTTGTCTTACAGTTGTTGGTGTAAGAACAGCACTGCTACAAAATTCTGGTCCACAGGCTCCGGTTGTTGAAGAAAAGTCTCAAACTAATAGCTATCATGATATTTACAAGGCTGTAAAGAAGGTAAAAAAGAAAAAAGAAGGCTCAATATTTGACAGATTTATTGAAGCTTATATGTATGAGTATTCTGTTGATTCAATAAGTGTTAGTGCTGACGCTCTTGGCGCTATACAAGATAACTCATTAGCTAAGGCTGAATCTTTTGAGACAAACAGTGCTACCACTGGAGTAGCAGGTCAAGCTGCAGAGCACTCAGAAACTAATAATCAGGTTTCGGGTGTTGATGAAGCAGACGTAGTAAAAACTGACGGCAAATATATTTACTCAGTAAATGATGATCAGATTTTTATTACAGCCCCAAACAATGGTATGCCTTCTAGGGTATCAACAATTAATTGTGATTTTGATGTTAAAGATATTTTTATTCACACAAATACATTGGTTGCAGTTGCAGAATATTCAACATATAGAAATAGCAATGATGTAGTTGCAGGTTCAACTGACAAAGAAAATTTTGCTGATTATGTTGATGATAGTTCATTTACAAGAATTTTTGTGTATGATTTAACTAACGTTAATTCACCTGTGCTAAAAAATGAGCTTACTCAGGTAGGTGAATACCTAACATCAAGAAAAGTAAATGATGTAGTTTATTTTACAACAAGATACAGCATATCTGATTATGATAAAATAGACGAAAAAGAACCAAAAACATATTGTCCTATATATTGTACAGGAGAGCAAATAGAATGTATACCTTCAGAAGATATAGTGATATCTGACAATGCCGAGAGTATAGAATATGTTACAGTTGCTTCTTTAGATTTGAAAAATACACAGGATTTTGCTGATGTATGCTCTGTATTAGGTGATGGCTATAATGTATATGCTTCTTTGAATAATATCTATGTAAGTGCAGTTATTCCTGAGGATAATTATGATGTTACACAAATTTTAAGATTTTCTATAAATGGAGCTGATATTGAACAGAATGGCTCTTTAACAGTAGATGGTAGCTTGCTTAATCAATTCTCAATGGATGAATATAACGGATATTTCAGAGTAGTAACTCAGAGTGATGGTTATTCTAAATATCCTGATGATGCAATCTTTGATGTGGCACCTGAAGATGAAACAGCATTGTATGTATTTGACAGCAATCTTAAACCGGTAGGAAAAACAGATAATGTAGCCAAGAATGAAAATGTTAAATCAGTACGCTTTGATGGTGATATTGCATATTTTGTAACCTTCAGACAAACTGACCCACTATTTACTGTTGACCTTTCAGACCCTGCTAATCCAAAAATTTTGTCAGAGCTTAAAATCCCTGGCTTCTCAGAATATTTGCATCCATTTGGTGACGGCTTACTACTCGGCTTTGGTAGAGAGGCAGACCCAGAGACAGGCAGAACACAGGGCTTAAAGCTGACTATGTTTAATACAGCTGATAAAACAAATGTAACAGAGCTTGCAACAAAGGTGTTTACAGATATCAATGTAGAATCATCAGCAGAATATAACCACAAGGCTGTATTCATAGATGTGAAAAACAGTATTATAGGAATACCTTATTTTGATAATGATGGTGGTGTAGCTCACTATGTAATCTTTAAATACGATGCACAGACAAATAGCTTTGTTGAATGTAAAGACATTAGTTATCAGAATGGAATAAATAACTATTATGATTATTGTAATGAGTATCAATATATGAATATGAGGGGTCTTTATATTGGTGATTATTTCTATGTGGTAACACCAGATGATATTTTCAGCTATAAGTATTTAACCTTTGAAGATGTTACAGCTTCAAGTGAATCTGGAACATCTTCTACAGAAATCCCAACAGAAATCCCAACAGAAATTCCTACCGAAGCACTTCCAACAGAAGAAATCCCAACAGAAGAAAGCTCAGCAAAGATAAGCTCATACGCAGAAAGCTTATTAGAACAAGGTTTACCACTTCCAATGAACTAAACAATGAGTAATAAAACGCAGTAACCAACAGAATTGCAGGCTGTTGGTTACTGCGTGATTTTTTGGGATAAATTACATAAGATAAGCCAATACTATTGTCAATGTGAAAATTTGTTTTAAATATTGAAAAT
>JAXJJE010000444.1:0-9861 GCA_036298405.1 Acutalibacteraceae bacterium | reverse complement strand
TTTTTCAATATTTTTGTTGTATGGATGCTTACCGGATTTTGGCACGGTGCAGCGTGGAATTTTATTATTTGGGGACTTTATTTTGCTGTTTTACTTGTTATAGAAAAGCAATTTCTTCTTAAATATTTAGATAAATCAAAAGCACTTGCCAGAATATACACACTTTTTGCCGTGCTTATAAGCTTTGTAATATTCAACTCGGCAAATATGGGTGAAGCATTTGAATACATTAAAAATATGCTGGGCTTTGGTGTTATACCAATTGTAAGCGATGAATTTTTATATTATATAAAAAGCTTTGCTGTAATTGTAATTTTAGCTATAATCGGTGCAACACCTATTGTAAAAAGCACAGCTGTAAAGCTGAGTAGGATAGATAAATTATCATATATACAGCCTTTTGCAGAGTCAGCAGTGCTGGTTTTTCTGTTAATAATTACAACAGCTTACCTGGTAGATGGCTCATTCAATCCATTTTTATATTTCAGATTTTAGGAGGTAGCTTATGTCTGACAATAAGAAGAATATTATCGTAGCGTGTGCTACCTCTTTTGTTTTTATTTTGCTAACGCTTTTTGTTTGGTTTAAGCCAAGCAGTGATTTTTCGGAGGCTGAACGACGCACTCTTGCACAAGCACCAGAATTTAACTATAAAACTGTTTCAAGCAAAAGCTTTATGGACGATTTTGAAAAATACGCTCTTGACCAATTTCCGTTCAGAGATAATTTCAGATCAGCAAAGGCAATGTTTTCTTATAGCATTTTTAATAAATCAGATAACAATGGTATTTATATTAAAAATGGTTTTGTGAGCAAGCTTGATTATCCATTAAACGAAAGCTCAATTAAGCGTGCTGCAAGTAGGTTTGAATATGTTTATAATACCTATCTTAAGAATAAAAACACAAAGCAATATCTTGCAGTTATCCCCGACAAAAATTATTTTATAGCTAAAGAAAATGGATATCTTGCAATTGACTATAATCAGCTTATCGGAATTTTAAGAGAGAATACAGATTTTTTAGAATACATTGATATAACAAACACCCTACAGCTTACAGACTACTATAAAACAGACACCCATTGGAGGCAAGAATGTCTTAATGATGTTGCTGATAAAATATGTAGTAGTATGGGCACAAAGCTTAATACTGTTTATGAAGAAAAAACTTTTGATAAAGACTTTTACGGAGTTTACTATGGTCAAGCTGCATTACCTATAAAGCCTGATAAGATTAAGTATCTTACAAACAGCACCTTAGAAAATTGCAGGGTTTATGATTATCAAAATTCAAAGGAAATTTCTATTTACGATAAGGAAAAGGCACAAGGTAAAGACCCATACGAAATGTATCTTTCGGGCCCTTTGTCTTTATTATCTATAGAAAACAGCAACGCAAAAAGTGATAAAGAGCTTATAATCTTTAGAGATTCCTTTGCCAGCTCTATTGCCCCACTTTTTGTTGACGGATACAAAAAAATAACACTTATAGATATACGCTATATCCACCCTTCCCAGCTCAAAAACTATGTAGATTTCAATTCTCAAGATGTTCTGTTTTTATACAGCACAATGGTTTTAAACAATGCTGAAACTATTAAGTGATTGAGAAAGTGAAATTTGTTTCAATAAAAGCTTTAGGTTTGTATGAATTTAAAACTGACTAACAAAGCTTTCGGAGTATAAATAAAAATTAGTGTTGCTAAATAATATGTAACAACCCTCGGTTTGTCGATTGAAAAATCAAATCACACCGAGGGGGTTATGCTGTATTGATATTAAATTTACTTTGCGTTTATGTTTATATACTCTGCCTTTAGCTTTGAGTATAAAATCTTTTGGCTACTATACAAACCGTAATAGCCACTAAGCATATAGCTTACAGCACAGCCTATTGCGAACAGTATAAGTCCCTGTGAACCAAAAATTTCTACGCTTAAAATAATAGATGCAAGAGGGCAATTTACTACACCACAGAACAAGCACAGCATACCAATTGCAGCACCAAATGCAGGGTTAAGTCCTATAAGTCCACCCACTACACAGCCAAAGGTAGAGCCAATAAACAGTGTAGGAACAATTTCGCCACCCTTATAGCCACAGCCGATTGTTACTGCTGTAAATATAATTTTTAGCAAAAATGCCTCTGGCTTAGCCTCGCCAGCAATTGCGTTACCTATTATGTGAGAACCAGCCGAGTTGTAATCTCTGCAACCAACAATAAATGTAAGTGCAATAATAATCACACCACCTGCTATTACACGCAGATAATCATTCTTAATCAGCTTCTTCATAAGCTTTGGTGTTTTATGCATTGTGACACAGAATAATATACTAACTAATGCACAGCCTGCTGCCAGTGCTATTACCTGTACAATAGAAATAAAGCTAAGCCGTGGTATAGCGTTGGTAATATCAAAGTGAAGCTCTGATATACCCAGCTTTGTTGTAATTGCAAACGCTACTATTGAAGAAATGAGGCAAGGTACGAGTGCTGAATAATATGTAACACCAACACTTATAACCTCTAGTGCAAAAAATGCAGCTGCTACAGGTGTGCCAAACAAAGCAGAGAAAAGTCCACTCATACCACATAGCACAGATAGGTGCATATCCTTTTCATCTAAATGCAACAGCTTACCAACAGTAGAGCCTAAGCTACCACCAAGCTGTAGTGCTGCACCCTCTCTGCCAGCCGAACCACCAAGCAAATGTGTTATAAATGTACTTACAAATATAGACGGTGCCATAGACCATGGTACACTATTTTCGGTTCGTATAGCCTCTATAACGCAGTTAGTGCCAGGGTCGGTTTCGAGCTTAAAAAGCTTATAGATTGAAACAATAATCACACCACCCACAGGCAATAGAAAAACAAGCCACCATATATTTGCACTTAAATCATTTGCAAGCTGTAGCGTTGCACTAAATAAAGAGCCTATTAATCCACCAAGAGTACCTGTTATAGATGAAATTATCACCCATTTTACAAATACCTGTATGTAATTCCAGGCTGATTTCATTTTTCTTTTTGATAAAGCCTTTAATTCATTTAATCCATTCATATTCTCCCACCTTTACTTACACAATTTTACCACAGATTACACCCAAAAACAACATTTGCAAAAAGTTCATATATCGCTATTGTTGTAAATGAGTTTGTGATATATAATAGTAGTTGATTTATTAGTAGAGTAATTGGAGTGTTAAAAATGAAAAATAACTTGAAGATGTTGATTAAATGGGCAGTGGTTTTTCTGCTTTGCTTTATAGTTATATATTTGACTGTCTTTTTAGGTGGCTGGAAATTATTTGAAAGTGGTGACCCTATTCTTATTGAAATAGGCGTGGCTTTAGTTTTGTCGGTGTTTGTATTTGCGATTAATGAGGCTGTAACTAAGCTAGAAAATAAAAGCTTTAGAAGAACGCATTAACGAACTTGAAAATAAACAGTAACTCAAGCTTTAATCATAAAATTATACGAAATGAGAAGTAAAATGAAAAAACTATCGGTTGGAATTTTAGCACACGTTGACTCGGGTAAAACAACGCTTACAGAGGCACTTATGTATTGCTCGGGTAATATAAGTAAGCTAGGCAGAGTTGACCACAGAAATTCTTTTTTAGACAATTTTGCACTTGAGCGTGACCGTGGAATTACTATATTTTCAAAGCAGGCTATTTTAAATCACAATAACACCTGCTTTACAATATTAGACACACCTGGGCATATTGATTTTTCAACAGAAACAGAGCGTACCCTACAGGTGCTTGATTATGCTGTGCTTGTTATTAGTGGCACAAGTGGTGTGCAAAGCCATACACATACCCTGTGGCGACTTTTAAGCAGATATAATGTGCCTACATTTATCTTTGTAAATAAAATGGATTTAGATGGTGCTGATAAAGAGAGTGTTATCGCTCAGCTAAAGCAAAAGCTAAGTGATTGCTGTGTAGAATTCACAGCACAGCCTACAAGCGAAATGTACGAGGGTATATCGCTGTGTGATGAGCATTTGCTTGAAAAATTCTACGAAAATGATACTCTTGAGAATAGCGACATAATCACAGCAATAAAGGAGCGTAAGGTATTCCCGTGCTTTTTTGGCTCGGCATTAAGGCTTGAGGGCGTAGAGGAGTTTTTAAACGCACTTGATTTGTACACCACACAGCCACAATATGGTGATAAATTTGGTGCAAAGGTTTTTAAAATTTCTGAGGACAAGCAGGGCAACAGACTTACACACCTGAAAATCACAAGTGGTACATTAAGGGTAAAAACCGTTTTAAACAGTGCAGATAGCTCTACATCTGAAAAGGTAAACCAGATAAGAATATATTCAGGCGAAAAATTCACAGCAGAGGAAGCAGTAACAGCCGGTACAGTATGTGCAGTTACCGGTATTACCTTTGCACATTCTGGTGATGGACTGGGTGTAGAGGAAAATTCGCACCTGCCTATTTTAGAGCCTGTTTTAACCTACAGAATAGATTTGCCAGAAAATATAGACGTACATACAGCACTAAAAAAGCTTAAAATACTAGAGGACGAAGACCCACAGCTGAATGTAGTGTGGAACGAAAATCTAGGCGAAATACAAATACAGCTTATGGGCGAAATTCAGCTTGAAATTCTGAAAAGCGTAATTTCACAGCGTTTTAATTTTGATGTTGAATTTGGCAAGGGTAATATTATTTATAAAGAAACAATAAGCAATACTGTTGAGGGTGTTGGTCATTTTGAACCGTTAAGACATTATGCAGAGGTTCATCTTCTGCTTGAGAGTACAAAGCAAGGCAGTGGCTTAAGCTTCGAGCTTAATTGCAGTGAGGATAAGCTGGACAAAAACTGGCAAAGGCTTATTCTTACACATTTGTTAGAGAAAACTCACATCGGCGTTTTAACAGGCTCGCCTATTACAGATATGAAGATAACGCTTGTAGCAGGCAGAGCTCATAAAAAGCACACAGAGGGTGGTGACTTCAGACAAGCTACCTACCGTGCAGTGCGTCATGGCTTAAAAATGGCAGAAAGCGTTCTGCTTGAGCCAGTTTATGCCTTTACTCTTGAGGTACCAAATGAAAATATCGGCAGAGCAATGGCAGATATTCAGCGTATGCACGGTACATTTTCACCGGCAGAGCAAAACGGTGAGGTATCTATTATAAATGGTACAGCACCTGTTGCCACTATGGCTGATTACCAGACAGAGCTAACACAGTACACACATGGTAAGGGCAAACTTACATATTACCTACAGGGCTATGAACCTTGCCACAATGCAGATGAGGTTATAGAGCGTATTGGATACAACAGTGATAACGATGTAAACAACCCTTGCGACTCTGTTTTTTGCTCGCATGGTGTAGGCAAAATTATTAAGTGGAACGAGGTTTACGACTATATGCACCTCGATAGTGTTTTGTCACCAAGCAGACAAGAGGTAGTACCCCTAAAGGCAAAGGACAGAGTTACAGCCAGACTTACAGCTGATTGTGACGATATTTTTGCACAGGATAAGGAGCTTATTGCTATATTCGAGCAAACCTATGGCCCGATTAAAAAGCGAGAAAATAACGATAACAATACAAGGGTTAAGCGTGTAACAAGCTTCGATAACCCGAACAAAAGGCATCTAAAGCCTGTGCCTAAATACACAGGTGAGGAATACCTTTTGGTTGATGGCTATAATGTTATCTTCTCGTGGGAAAGCCTTAAAAAGCTTGCGAATGAAAATTTAGAGGCTGCAAGAAATCAGCTTATAAATATTCTTTGTAATTATCAGGGCTATTGTAAATGTGAGCTTATACTTGTATTTGATGCCTACAGAGTGGCTGGTAAGCACCGAGAGGTTGAAAAGGTTAATAACATAAATGTGGTGTATACTCAAGAGGCTGAAACAGCTGATATGTATATAGAAAAGGTAACTCACAAGCTTGCTAAAAACCACAAGGTAAGGGTTGTTACCTCTGACGGTATGGAGCAATTTATTATACTTGGTCATGGTGCATTAAGAGTATCATCACAAAGCTTTTTGCAAGAGGTAAAGCTTGCTGAGGACGAAATAAGAGAAATTATAACCAGCTTGAAATAATTGCAGCTTGCATAAAATTTTAAATAAAATATACAAAAACTGAATGACATTATAGAGTAAATCTGTTATAATATATTTATCCAGATAAAACAAGAACCAACAGAGTATTAAAATATAATCAATGTTGGCTTTCTTACCGATAAATCTGATTACATTAATAAATCAAAGGGAGAGTAAAAGAAAATGAAAAAATATGCTTTTGGCGTTGACATTGGTGGTACAACAATTAAAATGGGATTTTTTGAAACAACAGGTGTACTTGTTGAAAAGTGGGAAATCCCAACAAGAACAGAAGAAAACGGTGTAAATATTCTACCAGATATTGCAGCTGAAATTGATAAGAAGATAAACGAAAAATCAATTGATAAGGCAGACATTGAGGGTATTGGTGTAGGTGTACCTGGCCCTGTAGATGATGACGGTACAGTATTTAAGTGTGTAAATCTTGGCTGGGGTGTGTTCAATGTTGAAATTGAGCTTAACAGACTAACTGAGCTAAAGGTTAAGGTTGGTAATGACGCTAATGTTGCTGCTCTTGGCGAAATGTGGCAAGGTGGTGGTAAAGGCTACAAAAATATAGTTATGGTTACACTAGGCACAGGCGTTGGTGGTGGTGTTATCATCAATGAAAAAATCGTTTGTGGCAGCAACGGTGCAGGTGGCGAAATTGGCCATATCAATATGAAGGAAAACGAAAAGGACGCTTGTGGCTGTGGTAATCACGGCTGTTTAGAGCAGTATGCTTCTGCAACAGGTATTGTTAAAACAACAAAGAAGTTCTTAGAGGAACACCCAGAGGCTGAAACTGTACTAAAAAATGACGAAATTACAGCTAAGGCAATTTTTGACGCTGCAAAGGCAGATGACGAGGTTGCTATTAAAATGGTTGACAAAACAGCTAAAATTCTAGGCAGAGGTCTTTCTCAGATTGCTTGCGTAGTAAACCCACAGGTATTTGTAATTGGTGGTGGTATGTCAAAGGCTGGTGCTTTGCTTATCGAAAAGGTACAGGGCTACTACCAGCAATATGCTTTCCACGCTGCTAAAAACACATACTTCAAGCTTGCAGATTTAGGCAACGACGCTGGTATTTATGGTGGCGTAAGAATGATTCTTGACTGATAAAGCAAAAATGGTGTGAGCTCTTGCTCACACCATTTTATAATTTTATACTATTTCTGCTATATACTAATGGTAAAAAAGATTATCGAGCAAAATTCACTTAGAAGACAAACTACAATGCAGTCAAGCTAACGCTTGTAGAGGAAAAGTGAAGTGCTGAGTAAATTGTGCCGATAAGCTGTCTAGTGTTTAGTATTAGTATAGAATCTTTGATAAATTTCAGATTTACAGTATAAGTTAAGGGGCAACCAAATTTGGTTGCCCCTTTTTTGATAGTTGATATTTCAAATTAATAGCAATTCCAACGATAGGTCATACCGTATTTATTACTGTTGCCGTCTCGTACATAATCACCATAGCAGAATACTTCCAGCTCGTCTATTCTTCTATATAGCAAGCCCCATACACAGCCTCCAGCATGGTGCCACTGTATCAGCTCTTGCTTCAGTTCTTTTTGATTAACAAGATTCATATTTCTTACGCCATATGAATCCTTACAATTTAATAGTATATTCTCAACATCATAATTGTAAAGCACACCTGAACCAAGGTTGTATACAAGCATTACCAAGGCGTCAAACTGCTGTTGATTAAACTTTATATTGTAATCAGACATAAATTCATTTACTGCAGATGCATAATAGCTATCGTTCATTGTAGAAACCATTAAAGCAAATGCTTCTTCCTTTGACATACCGTTATAGAATACATCGCCGTTCTGAACTACATAGCCATAACCAACTGTAGGTGTATCACTTACTAGTGGGTCGTCATATACTGTGCCTACAAAGCCCTCATAGCTTGCGTTTAATGCAAGTATTTCATCGCTTGGTCTACGCTTGCTATATGATACTGCTGTAGATGAAGAAACATCTGTTACAAATGCAGTGCTCTTACCTGCTGCACAGGTACTGTATGTACCATTGTTATTATACATTGCATATGCAGTTACAGGGAATTCGCCAGCCTGTGTGAATGTATAGTAGCCCTTCCAGATGTATCTTTCGCCTGAGCTGTCAAGAGTTTTGCTTGTTGCTGGTACAGAATATGTAGTACCATTTACCTGTACATTAAACTTAACTGCTGTACGCTGTTTATCTGTAATTGCCACCAACGCTACCTTCTGATTTTTAGATGCAGTATTTGGTGACGAATAACTAAAACGAATTGGGTCTGCACCTACAACTGTAAGTGCACAGGTACGCTTAGATCCATAATAATCTGCTGTAATAATTGCTACACCCTGTTTTTTAGCTGTAACAAAGCCCTTAGAATCTACAGTAGCAACTGTAGGATCAGATGATGTGAAGCTTGAACCATAAGGCTTAAAATATACTGTTTTTCCATTAGTCATTGTAAAGGTTGTGTACGGAACATATGTATCTGATGATGATGAAGATACTGTTATCTTACAGGTTTTTACTACATCGCCTGCTTTAACATATATTGTAGCTGTACCACCTGAAACACCTGTTACAATACCATTACTGCTAACCTTTGCAATAGCTGTGTTTGATGAAGAATATGTAATTTCTTTAGCTGGTGTAGCAGTTGCTTTAATGTAAGCGTGGTTTCCCTTTAAAATAGAAGTAGCTGTTGCAGAAATTGTAAGATTTGTTGAATCCTCACTCTTTACAGTTACTTTACAGGTTGCTGTTTTACCATTATAGGTTTTTACTGTAATTACAGCAGTACCAGTATTTTTAGCAGTTACTACCACCTTATTGTCAGCTGTTTGGCTTATTGCTGCAACATTTGAGTTACTTGTAGTAAATGTATAATCATTAGAATGGCAAGCAGCTGCAATTACTGGACTAAGTGTGCAGGTTTTACCCTTTGTTAACGAAACACTTGTTTTATCAAATGAAACCTTTGGTGGTGCCTGCTTAACCTGTACATTACATTTTGCTCTAAGACCATTATATGTAGTACATACAACAATAAATTTACCCATTTGCTCTGCTGTTGCAATACCACCAGCCTTAGTTGTTGGCAAGCCTATTGAGCTTGTAGAAGCATAGGTTCTTAAAAATGAGCCTGCACCTGCATCTACTGTACTGGTAAAATCGTGCTGTTCACCTACACCTAGTATAATAGAGGTTTCATCCAGCTCAATTTGAGTTGGTGCATTTTTAACTGATATTTTACAGGTTGCTGACTCTCCTGTGCTTGATTTACAACGAATAACTGACGAGCCTTTACCTACAGCTGTAATCGTACCATTTTTACTTACCTTAGCAACAGATGAATTAGATGTTGTCCAAGTAAGAGTACCTTTCATTGATGCTTGAACTGTATAGCTCTCGTTTAATCCCATTGTCATACTTTCAGGTGTAATTGTAGCTGCTGCATTTGATGCGATAGCTACAGACTTTTCTGTGCGAGTAAACAATAGCTCTGGTTCTGTAAAAGCTTCTGTTGAAGCTTCTGTTGGTAATTCTGTTATGATTTCTGTTGGTAATTCTGTGGTTGCCTCTGTTGTTTGTATTGAAGCACTGTTTGTTAATAAACCTGGCTGAGTAGATTGCTCAAAATCAAGTGTTTCAACTGCTCCTACAGACGGTACAAAAGCTGTAACTGAAATAGACACCGCACATAAAACAGTAGCAACCTTTTTTAATATTGGTGGGTTAGATTCCATAA
>JAXJJE010000443.1:0-1657 GCA_036298405.1 Acutalibacteraceae bacterium | reverse complement strand
AAATATTTTATTGTACCATCATAACAAGAAATTTGCTTTTTTTCAATAGTTGCTACAGAGATGTAATATAATTCAGATAATTTTTCTCTTATATTTTTAGGAAGATTAAGCATTTCATCAAACGAAGTAACGCTTTTCTCGTGCAACCATTTAAAAGTCTGATCTGCTCTGAAAGCAGGTAAGCCCAATGCTTTAAGCTCTTGACTAAGCTCTTGAGATGTAAGCGATTTTATATCCTTAAGCTCTGACATTGACCATACCTCTTTCTGTACTTATATTTAATAAAATTATCTTTTAACAAATAAGCTTATAAAGAAACCATCACTACCATTTTGGTCTGGTAATAGTGTTATACTATTCTCATTAAAGCTTATAAAGTTTATTATATCATCTTTTAATTCAATCTTCAAGGGTTGAAATTCTGAATGTTCTGTTAAGAATTTTTTTACATTCTCTTCAT
The DNA here is from genome assembly GCA_036298405.1 of Acutalibacteraceae bacterium. Lineage (GTDB taxonomy): Bacteria > Bacillota > Clostridia > Oscillospirales > Acutalibacteraceae > CAG-964. The sequence continues at coordinate 1,197 of JAXJJE010000443.1, read as the reverse complement.
TTTCAGTAGGATTTAGTGTACAGGTTGAATATACCAGCATGCCACCCGATTTTACATACCTTGAGCAATTACAAAGTATATCGTATTGTAGCTGTGGTAGCTCTGTTAAGCCTAATTCCTCTTTATATTTAATTTCTGGCTTACGTCTTATAATACCTAAGCCAGAGCAAGGCACATCGCAAAGCACTCTGTCGGCTTGTGGTAAGCTATCATTACTAAGTGCATTTCTAAGGCTAGCTTTTATATTTTTTACACCTAATCTATATGCACCATTATATATAAGCTTTACCTTATGCTCGTACATATCAAAGGCCTTTAGCTCACCTTTATTCTGCATAAGCTGTGCCATTGTAAAAGCCTTACCACCTGGTGCCGAGCAAAAATCGTACACAAGCATATCTTCCTTTGGTGACAACACACTACAGCAAAGCTGTGAAGCAAGGTCCTGCACGTGGAAAAGACCCTCTCGGTACTGTGGTGTATTTTCTATTGCACCTGTTGAGCTTACAAAAAGAGCATTATCTATACCTGTATACTCAGCTGTTATACCATTTTCCTCAAATGATTTTTTCAGCTTTTCGGCAGTTGTTTTTAAGGTGTTAACCCTTATTGTTATAGGTGGTCTGCCTGTTTGATTATCTAGAATTTTCACGGTATTTTCTTCACCATAGGCTTTAATCCAAAGGCTTACTATTTCTTTTGGTGTAGAATATAAAACAGAATAATAATCTACCTTATTAGCCTTATCAGGTAACCTGTATTTGCATTCTGACCTTATAAAATTACGCATTACTGCATTAATAAAGCCAGATGCCTTTTGAAGCTTCATACTTTTTGCAAGCTTTACACTCTCATTTACAGCAGCACTTTGTGGTACCTTGTCCATAAACAAAAGCTGTAAAAAGCCAAGTCTTAAAATATTTAAAACAGGTACCTCTATCTTTTTAAGGCGAATGGTTGTATACTGGCGAATTATATAATCAAGCAATATTTTACGCTCCAGCACACCATATACAAGTGCCGAGCAAAAGCCAGCGTCTTTGCCAGTAATCTCAGCTTCCTTTAAGCTATTATTAAGTTCTATATTTGAGTAAGCACCCTGCTGTTCTACCTTTAGCAGAATTTCAAGTGCAACCTTTCTGGGATTTTTCATACCGTAATTCCTTATTTAAATTTTAAATTATTCAAACACTGTTT
>JAXJJE010000442.1:0-1908 GCA_036298405.1 Acutalibacteraceae bacterium | reverse complement strand
TCTTTACGGCATATTTTGCACCAAACTTCATACTGCGTCCTCGCAAGGCGTCAGCCTTGCTGTGGGTCAGTATTCGTTTGGCACAAAATCTGCTAGTAAATCCTTGTCCACTTTTTATCAGAGTTTAGTATAATATGAAAGATTAGTAAAAAAACACACGAAAATTCTAATTTTTATACCTTATATATTTGACATTTGCATTTGTTTGTTATATATTATAGGGTAGAAGAAATTTGTAAAAGAGGTATCTTTATGAACTATAACAGTACTACAGACAAGAGCATAGTTGTTTCAGCTGCTCAGGCTATTTCACAGGGTATTTCAAACGACGGTGGTTTGTTTGTTCCAATGGAAATTCCTAAGTACAGCAAGGCTGATTTTGACGCTATGCTAAAAATGGACTACAAGGGCAGAGCAAAAAAGGTAATTGCAGACTATCTAACAGACTTTACAGCTGAAGAGGTTGCACATTGCGTTGATAATGCTTACACAGCTGAGAAATTCGGTGGAGAAAATCCTGCACCAATGGTTACAGCAGAGCTTAACGGCAACAAGATGAATATTCTTGAGCTATGGCATGGCCCAACATCTGCATTTAAGGATATGGCTCTACAGATTTTACCATATTTCCTTACAAAGGCACTTGCTAAGAAGTATAAGGGCAAAGAGGCTGTTATTCTTGTTGCTACATCTGGCGACACAGGTAAGGCTGCTCTTGAGGGCTTTAAGGATGTTGACGGTACAAGAATTATTGTATTCTACCCACAGGACGGCGTAAGCCCAATGCAGAAGTGTCAGATGACAACTCAAGAGGGTAAGAATGTTGATGTTTGTGCTATTGAGGGTAACTTTGACGATGCTCAGACAGGCGTTAAGAAGATTTTCACAACTGCCGAGATTATCGAAAAGCTACAAAGCAACAACAAGCTTTTCTCAAGTGCAAACTCAATCAACTGGGGTAGACTTCTACCACAGATAGTTTACTACATTTCAGCTTATTGCGACCTTGTAAACAGTGGCTCTATTGCATTTGGTGACGAGGTTAATGTAGTAGTTCCAACAGGTAACTTTGGTAATATCCTTGCTGCTTACTATGCAATGCTAATGGGTATTCCATTCAAAAAGTTTATCTGTGCTTCTAACTCAAACAACGTATTAACAGATTTCATCAACACAGGTGTTTACGATAAGGGCAGAAAGTTCTATACAACTATCTCTCCTTCAATGGACATTCTTGTTTCTAGTAACCTAGAAAGACTACTTTACATTCTTTCAGACGGTAACGATGAAAAGGTTAAGTCATATATGACAGCTCTAAAAACAGAGGGCAAATATACAGTAGACAGCCAGATTATGGACAAGCTAACAGATAAATTCTTTGGTGGCTTCTGTGATGAAGAGTCAACTCAGAAGACAATCAAAGAGCTATACGAGCAGTCAAACTATCTTGCAGATACACATACAGCTGTTGCTATTGATGTATATGCACAGTATGTAGAGAAAACAGGCGACAAAGAAACACCTGTAATCCTTGCTTCTACTGCAAGCCCATATAAGTTCTCTAATAGCGTATTAAGCTCAATTATCCCACAGAGCGAAATCTGTGAGAGTGAGTTCGATATGGTAGCTCAAATGAACGAAATCACAGGCGTAGAGGTTCCTGCACCACTAGCACAGCTAAGGGATAAGGAAGTACGCTTTAACAATGTTACAGCAGTAGACGATATGCCTGCATATGTACTAAAGGCTTTAGGTATTAACTAATGTCGTTATTTGCTATTGCAGATTTACATCTTTCATTTTCTACCAACAAGCCAATGAACATCTTTGGTGGCTGGGACAACTACGAAGAAAGACTAGAAAAAAACTGGAGAGCATTAGTAACAGATAATGACACTGTTGTAATAC
>JAXJJE010000441.1:0-9186 GCA_036298405.1 Acutalibacteraceae bacterium | reverse complement strand
TTGTTAAGTAGTATGATTTTGGTGGTGGCTTTTTCCCGACTATCGCTGAATGGACGTGTGATTCGAAAATTATCTCCCTTGGCGTTTGGTGTTTACCTGTTTCAAACGAATCCTGTTATATGGAAAGAGGTTCTTAAGGATGCGTTTGTGTTTATTGCCAACAAGTCTTTAATTGTCAGCATTATCTATATATTAGCATATGCTTGCCTTATTTTTATTACAGGATTGGTTGTAGAGTTTATTCGAAGCAGTTTTGCACATCTGTTTAAGATAGATCGCTTAAGTCAAAAAATAGTGAAATCAGTTGCTCAAAAGGTCAAAAAAATAGTTGTGCTTTTACAGTGAAAGCAAAGTACATATTTTGCATTGCTGTTCCTAATGCTAATCACTTGTGAGTGGTAGCACTAACACACGTTTTGTAAATGAGCCCACAAATGGCTGTGGTATTTTTATTGAGAATATGCTGGAGTCAGCAAGCTAATAGACAAGCCCACACAAAAACAGTGTGGGCTTTTACACGCTTAATTATTAAGTAGCTTTAACAGCCATTTGTATTTACGCTTTGTAAGCTTTCTTACATAGCAGGTTTTTGTTCTTCCACTTTTTAGCAAAAACAGAACTTTGGCATTTCGTATAGGTAAATCATCAATTATAGCTGGTGTGTTGTTTGTATCAACTATTTGAAGTGTTTCTATTTCGTTAATGTGAAATTTAATATTATGATATTCTGCACTTATAAGGATATAGCTTCCGTCTTTAGATAGTCCAGATATTTTAGAAAATAACATCTTAAATCCCCTTTAGTAGTTTATTTATTGTTAAGTATAGCATATATGCAAGGCGTTTTGTAGCTGACAGGAGAAATATATTTAAAATGTTGCTGTTGTGATTTGTGCATAGTGTGATATAATACAGCTATAAGACAACGAAAGGGTGGTTGTTATGAAGCTGTTTGATATTTTTAAAAGAGGTGCTACACAGTCAGGTAGCGAGATGAGAGAGTATTTGTTAAGCGAGATTAAAAGGGTAATAGAAACATGGGATACCAGCGATATTTATGCTGTGTCGCTATATGTTGAGGATAATGGTGATAATCCATGCGAGCCAACCGTTACATTAGGCTACAATACAGAGGAGCATTTCAAGGCTGAGGCTGAAAACAGAGATGACAAAATAGAGGTCAGGTGGAATTACGCATACTGGCAACAAAACCGTGAGTACTTTTTCGGACTTGATGAAGTCACACAGCCTGTTGTAAAGCGTTGGATTAAATCGAAGGGCTTTAAGTATTACACATACGAAGAAATGTTTTTATCAGACAAAGAGCCTTCTGAAAAGACATATGAGGGTATTACACAGGCGTTTGTCAACGAGCTTGTTGCAATTGTTAAGGAGCTACACAAAAGTGGCTTTATAAAAGCAAAATTCGGCAAGGAAATTCCAGTGCTGATTCACGAGCTGGAATATTATGAAGAAATAGCAGACCAGAATACAAAGGCAAATCCACCACATACCGTTGATGAATTTGTAGCCTTTTGTCTTGATGAATATTAACAGCTTACAAAGAAAGCTGTATAAAAAGCTGTATAATAAAATAAAGCTTGTAAAAGGGGCAGTGTGTCCCTTTTATTTTTTTACTATGTATGATATTATTTTATTAATCAGTAATTTAATTAGAGGTAAATTATAATGTCGTTTTATGATATGATAAAGGTGTTTAAAGATACACAAAGGTATATAAAGAGTAATCCTGATTTACATAAGCAGATGACAGAAAGCAGAAAAAACAGCGAGCTGTTTTGTAAGGGGTATATTTCTCCTGTGCGTAAGAAAAAGGGAACAGGAGAGATTGAGATTGTTGAAAGCACTACATTCCAATGTGCAAGAGAGCTGAAGCCACAATTCTCTGAAATTGCTGTGCTTAACTTTGCAAACCCTTTTGAGCCAGGTGGTGGTGTGCGTCGTGGTGCAATGGCTCAGGAGGAATGCCTGTGCAGATGTAGTGACCTGTACAACGCATTAGCACAGCCTTATTTTATTAAAAATTATTATCTGTATCATCTTGTAAGAGTAACCTATAATTTCTCTGACCGACTAATATATTCGCCAAATGTAACTGTTATCAAGTCTGATGATAAAATCCCACAGCTGTTAGATATACCATTTTTTGTAGATGTTATCACCTGTGCTGCACCTTGCCTGATGATAAAGAAAAAAGCCAACGATAAGCTTATGGCAATTTATAAGTCAAGGATAAGAAATATTCTTGAGGTTGCCATAGCTAAGGATGTAGACTGCTTGGTTTTAGGTGCTTTTGGCTGTGGTGCGTTCCGTAATAGTCCATACTCAATGGCTAAAGCCTTTTCAGATGTGCTTATAGGTGAAGAGTACGCTAAATATTTTGAAAAGGTAGTTTTTGCAATAAAGCGTACAGGGGATTTTTGCGAAAATCTTTGTGCATTTGAAACAGCCTTTTATGGTACATCAGCCGAAAGGAATGTGCAGAATGTTGGGTAGAGAAAAATCTATGGGAAGCACAGCAGAAGTAATTTAATAATATACAAATATAGACAAGCCACAGGAGAAACAGCTCTTGTGGCTTGCTTTTTATAGGTTTAAAAAATTTTGGGAAATATTATAAAAAAATCTTGACAAGTGTACTTGGCGAAGCTATAATATGGTTGTGCACAGTAAACTTGGCAAGTTAAATTAAAAAGAGATGTATTAACGGTTTTTAAGGAGATTATTATGAACAAAGAAGAAATTTTAAAGCTAAGTCAGCAAGAGAACAAGGGCAAGCCAGACGAACGTGAGCTTAACGCAATAGGTAAAGCGTCAAGAGTGGGTATGGTTGTAGGTGGAATACTTTGTGTAATACTTGTGTTGGTAAGCAGGTTTATACTAAACAGACCAGAGATTGCTTTGGCAGGCTGGATGATATATTTTGCTATGCAGGGCAGTAATAATATTACTATGTATGTACAGCTTAAAAATCGTACAAAATTATTTTGTGGTATTATGTATATTATAGCTACAATAGGCTTTACTGTTGCAATGGTTAGTGTGATTATAAGTGGTGTGTAGGTGATAAAAATAACATAAGTATTTTGCAGAAAAGTATAGTAGGATTGTGTATTAATAAGTTGGATTTTAAGGAGATTATTATGAACAAAGAAGAAATTTTAAAGCTAAGTCAGCAAGAGAACAAGGGCAAGCCAGACGAACGTGAGCTTAACGCAATAGGCAAAGCGTCAAAGCTTGGTATGGCTATAGGTGGAGTATGTTGCCTGATTATTATATTGGTATGTGAATTTATTTTAGTAAGACCAGAGCTTGCTATGGCTGCTGGATTAATATATTTTGCTATGGCGTGTGGAAAGGATTTTATACTGTATTCACAGATTAAAAATCGCAAAAATTTAATCTGGGGATTTGTGGATATTCTGTTTGTGATAGCGTCTGCTGTTGCAATGATTATTGCAATTATGAGGTAATTATGGATGATAAGCTTATTTTAAAAAACAACCTTAAAGAGGTGCGTAAAGAAAAGGGAATTTCGCAACAGCAATTAGCAGAAATGGTGGGTGTATCACGAAACACCATAAGCTCTATAGAAACACTGCAATTTAACCCCACAGCAAAGCTGGCGTTGATTTTATGCATAGCGTTAGATAAAAAATTTGAAGATTTATTTTATTTTTAATTTTCAAGTGTAATGCTAAACACCATTTAATATCAGGAAAATATACCGAAAAGATTTTTGAATTTGAAATGTTTTTTAGTATAAAACTTAATTAAGCAAACAAGCCACAGGAGAAAATATCTCTTGTGGCTTGTTTTTTTTTTGTGAAAAACAGCTGTTGTTTTGTTTAAAAATGTATTTTTATATTGATGTTGATAATATAAAGCTGTAATGTGACGAAAATTCGCACATATTGAAGATAAAATTTTTTTAAAAAATTTTACTACTAACTATTGCCATATTTACCAAATTATGGTAATATAAAGACACCGAAGAAAAAACACATAAAAAACAACAGTAAGGAGAGAAATTATGGAAAATAAAATCAACATTATAATTACAGAGGATTTAGCAGAAATGAGTCGAGAGGATATACAGGTGCTAAGTGAGCAGGGCTTTTTACCTACATATTCAAGCAAAGACGGAATAGAGCTGATGAATAAGATAGAAACACTACAGCCAGATGTTGTGCTTATGGATATGTTTATGACAAGAATGGACGGTGTTGGTGTTTTAAGAGCCTTAAACAGACAGTCACCAGCCAAAAAGCCAATTGTGTTTGTATACTCAACCTTCGACAGCCCTGTGCTAGAGCGTGAAATAATGAACAGTGGTGCTTCATACTTTGTGCTAAAGCCTTACAATATGGCAGACATTGCCGAAAGCGTGCTTTCACTGCTTAATACTACAGCTGGTAGCTGTAAAGGCTCTATGCAGTATTTTTCTACAATAGGCAGTAATATAGAAATAAAAATCACAGAAATTCTGCACCAGATTGGTGTGCCGGCACATATTAAGGGATATAATTATTTAAGAGATGCAATTTTGATGTCGATTGAATCTCCAGAGATAATTAACGCTGTTACAAAAAGATTGTACCCATCTGTTGCTAAAAAATACGAAACCACATCTTCACGAGTAGAGCGAGCTATTCGCCACGCAATAGAGGTTGCTTGGGACAGAGGCGATGTTGATGTGCTTAACTCTTACTTTGGATACACAATACATAATGACAGAGGCAAGCCAACAAACAGCGAATTTATCGCTATGATTTCTGACAAGCTAAGACTGCAAATAAAAAATGTAGGCTGATTAGCTTTTGAAAGATAAATTAGAACGCTAATAATTATAATTTTTTATCCCCTTAAAAATAAAAGAAAGCTGTATGTTGATAAAAAGCACTTTTTATCGAGCAGGCTACAAAAATATACAGCCTTGCCGATTTAAAGCTGAATTTCACTAAACAGCACATAATATATTAATTTACGACAAACCTACAATAATATATAATCACGACAACTCCATTACCTACCCCATATAAATCCTACGCAAAGGGCAGTATTCACTTGATTTTGTGAATACTGCCCTTATGCAATTAATTATTTTTATTGTGATAAAATAAAAAAAGACCATTGCAACAAATAAATTGCAATGGTCTGTATTGACATTTTTTGAAGTTTTAGCTGTAGCAAGCAACCAGGCTTGTAAGCTGATTTACAATTAAATTATAATCGTCATTGTTGTAATAATAATGGGTAGAGTCATTTAGAACAGTTGTGTGAATATTTTCGTTAATATTCAGGTCGTTACAAGAGGTCATCGAAACTGCCTCGTCATTTTTTGATTGAAAAGCGTAGCAAGGCACACTAAGCTCAGACAATATCTCTCTTGTTTTTCTTATTTCGCTAAATAGCTCTAAATAACGAGGAATCCAACCAAGGTATTTCCATAAACGCTTGTCCATATCAATACCAAAGGTATTTACGGTTGCAAGTGCCATATGGTCATCGTCTTCAAAGTGGTTAAAAACTACCTTAGCAAAATTAGAAAACATTAAAGGCTTTACGCCTACTCTTAGTGGAGCAGCCAAAAGCATTAATGCCTTGATTTTATCAGGGTTTTTAATTCCTTGCTGAATAGCAAAAAGCGTACCCATTGAATGACCAACTAAAATAATATTCTCGTGCATATCACATAGCTGATTTACCTTTTCTTCTACCTGTGCTTTCCACTTATCCATAGATGTTTTTGCAAAATCATCTATACCCTTGCCGTGACCGTCAAGCAACAAATTGCAAACGGTCCAGTCCTCTGGAATTAATGGTATAAATCTGTTAAAATAATTTGGTGTACCAATAATACCGTGTATAAATAAAACTGCAGTATCACTTTGTGGTACTATTCTGTCTAGCTCTTTATTCTTCACAAAAAACAACTCCTTAACTTAACATTACAAATTATATCACTCTAAAAAAAGTATGACAATATATTACAATACTGAAAATAAAAATCTGCGATATGAATATAATTTAAAGCTATTCAGAAAAAAACTTTGTTTAATTAGCAAATAGCTTGAATACGGTTTTATTTATGGCGATTAATAAAATTACTGACAATAGTGATTTAAAATACAGAAACCAAAATTATATGCTATAATATAATTAAGCTATCTTAAAGGAGAATTATATGAAAATACTTGTAATTTTAACTGGTGGTACAATTGCTTGCAGACTGCAAAGCAATGTAATGGATACAAACAGTGACACTGCCTATGACATATTGCGTATATACAACAGTAAGCATAAAAATGATATTAAATTCACAGTAAAACAGCCCTTTACTATTTTGAGCGAAAACTATACTGCCGATACCTACAACACACTAATTGATTATCTTTACAGCTGTAGCTTTAATGAATATGACGGTGTTATAATCACACATGGGTCAGATACACTTTCGTATACATCATCGCTTGTGGGAATGTTAGTGAGCAATGCAGAGGTTCCTGTTTTGCTTACAGCGTCTGATTATCCACTGACTGACGAAAAATCTAATGGTTTAAGCAACTTTTCTGCCTGTGTTGAGTTTATAAAAGCAAAAGTATGCAACGGTGTGTTTACTGCGTATGGTAAAAGGAATGAGGCTGTAATATATCTTTCTACAAGAATAAACGAGTCAGACCCTATAACCGACAGCTTTACTGCATTTGGTAACGGAGTAGTAGCAAGGGTGCGTAATGGCAAAATTTGCGATGTGAACAGCGAATTAATTGCTATGCTGAATAAAGCCCCTAATAAAATCAATAAAAGCTTTTTCACAGAAAAGCCTATAATCGAAAATGATATTCTGCTTTTAAAAACATACCCGAATCAGCATTATAACAGATATAATATTAACGGACTAAGGGCAGTTGTTATTTATGCCTACCATTCTGCTACAGCCTGCACAGTTGGCGAGGATACAGACCTATGTAAATTTATAGAGCTATGTAACGCTAATAACGTTGATGTTTATATAGCGTCGTTAAAAAACAGAACAGACGAATATGCGTCACTTCATAAAATTGAATCGCTTAATATTCACAAGCTTTATAATATATCTAAAGAAAGTGCCTATATAAAGGCTTTGCTTGCGTATAATCAGAGCGAGTATGCACCACAGGATATAATGGGGCAGAATATTTATTTTGAGTGTGATACTAAACACTATTTAAAATCATGAAAAGAATTTCGAGCAGATTTTGTGCTGAACAAATACTGATCCACAGCAAGGCTGTCGCCTTGCGAGGACGCAGTATGAAGTGCAGTGCAAAATATGCCGAAAGGATTCTGCATTTTAAATGGTGTTTAGTATGATATATAGAATAAAAAAACCGACAAAGAATAGCTCCTTGTCGGTTTTTTATGTGCTTTAGTTTTCGCTGAATTCCTGTAAAATCAAGCCCTTGTTATGCTCAAGTGCCCAATTTATACTCCATTCGCTAGTGAATAATAATAGGTTGTTATCCTTTAAATCCTGTATACGCTTTGTATCAGAAGCAAGGTCTAGCTTTTTAGGGTCTATGTCATCATTTACAATCCAACGGATATACTGATATGGCAATGTATTCATAATAATATCTACGTTGTATTCGTTCTTTAGTCTGTATTCAAGTACTTCAAATTGAAGTGTACCAACAACACCTACTATAACCTCTTCCATACCTGCACCAAGCTCACGGAATATCTGGATAGCACCCTCTTGTGCTATCTGGTCAGTACCCTTGATAAACTGCTTACGCTTCATTGTGTCCTTTTGGCGAACAAGTGCAAAATGCTCCGGAGCAAAGGTTGGTATGCCCTGGAATTTACATTTTTTATTAGCCATACAGATTGTATCACCAATAGAGAACACGCCTGGGTCAAACACACCGATAATATCGCCTGCGTATGCCTCGTCTACAACCTCTCGTTCCTGTGCCATAATCTGCTGTGGCTGAGAAAGTCGCATTTTTTTATTACCCTGAACATGGAATACCTCCATATTCTTTTCAAACTTACCAGAACAGATTCTCATAAATGCAATTCTATCTCTGTGAGCCTTGTTCATATTTGCTTGAATTTTAAATACAAATGCAGAAAAGCTGTCAGATAGAGGGTCAACCTCACCGTCTGTTGTTTTTCTTGGTAGTGGTGATGTTGTAAGCTTTAAGAAGTTCTCTAAGAATGGCTCTACACCAAAGTTTGTAAGAGCAGAACCAAAGAATACTGGTGTAAGCTTACCGTTGCGTACAGCCTCAATATCAAAATCATCGCCTGCACCATCTAAAAGCTCTATTTCTTCAAGTAGCTGTTCAGCGTGGTCTTCGCCTATATAATCAGCAATGTTTGCATCGCTTACATCAATAACCTGCTCTTCAACCTCTTTTTGACCGTTGTTTGCTGTGAATGCAAGAATTTTCTTTTCGTGTCTGTCATAAACACCCTTAAACTCCTTACCACAGCCTATAGGCCAGTTTACAGGGTAGGTGTGAATACCAAGTACATTCTCAATATCCTCAAGCAAATCAAAGGTGTTCATTGCTTCTCTGTCCATCTTGTTAATGAATGTAATAATAGGAATATTACGCATTACACAAACCTTAAACAGCTTTTTAGTCTGATTCTCAACACCCTTTGAACCGTCTATAACCATTACAGCAGAGTCTGCTGCCATTAGTGTACGGTAGGTATCCTCTGAGAAGTCCTGATGTCCAGGTGTATCAAGAATATTTATGCAGTAGCCGTCATATTTAAATTGTAGTACTGATGATGTAACAGAAATACCTCTTTGCTTTTCAATTTCCATCCAGTCAGAAACAGCGTGCTTAGAGGTTTTTTTACCCTTTACCGAGCCTGCTGTATTAATTGCTCCACCGTATAGCAATAGCTTTTCGGTCAGTGTGGTTTTACCTGCGTCAGGGTGTGAAATAATAGCAAAGGTTCTACGCTTTTCTATTTCATTCTTAAAAGTAGACAATGTAATTCCTCCGATTGTTTTATATTATTGATATTGTTTTTGATATAGTTAAATTGTAGTTTGGCAGGCAGATAACAAACTTTGATAGAGAAAAGCGTAAAGTTTGGGTCCACCCTTTTTAAAGGGTGGTGGGGTGCAGGGGCAAAGCCCCTGCCAAACTACAATTC
>JAXJJE010000440.1:0-3567 GCA_036298405.1 Acutalibacteraceae bacterium | reverse complement strand
TCGCCATAAATACAAATGCGTTCATTATTATTAAGTGCCTTAAAAATTCTATCGGTAGCCTTGTCCATATCAATTAATAAAAACGGGTCGTCAAGCTCATCTTCTTCGTATAGAAAACGATTTATATCGTCATAGCTATTAATTCCTCTTATACTTAAAAGCATTGCTACAATAGACGGAACAGAAAATTCTGCCATTATATCTTTGACCTGCTCTTTATTAATTTCCTCTGGCTTCCAGTGCTTCATACTAATACCTACTTAATTTATTGTAAAATTTATTGCAACAGCATTTCTTCAGCGTGCTTTAAAGTCAGCTCGGTAATTGATACACCACCGATTATCCTTGCAAGCTCGTGCTTTCGTTGTTCAAAGTTAAGCTGATTTACCTGTGTATATGTTCTGTTTGAATCTATAGTTTTCTTTATTAAAAAATGAGTATCTGCAAGTGCAGCAATTTGTGCCTGATGTGTAATACAGATTACCTGTCTTGTGCTTGATAAAGCCTTTAGCTTATAGCCTACCTTTTGTGAGGCACTACCACTTATACCAGTGTCAACCTCGTCAAAAATCATAGTACTTACAATATTATTTGAAGCAATTACATTGGTGATTGCAAGCATCATTCTTGAAAGCTCACCACCTGATGCAATCTTAGATACAGGCTTTGGCTCTTCGCCAGGATTTGCAGAAATAAGAAATTCCAGCTTATCGCAGCCATTTTCATTAAGTGGACATCTTTCGATATTCACCTTTAAATTCACATTAGGCATATCAAGATAGGTCATTTCATCCTTTACCTTTGCCATAAATTCCTTAGAAATCTCTTTTCTGCGTTCACTTAGCTTTAAAGCAAGCTCCTTTGTAATTTTGAAATACTTATCATACTCAGCCTGTAGCTTTTCCATATTAAATTCAAAATCTTCTAGGGTTGAAAGCTCTTTTTGTGCGTTAGAGCAAAATGTAAGTATTTCCTCTGTTGAACTTCCATATTTCTTAGAAAGTCTGTAAAGTGAATCGAGTCTTTCTTCAATCTCTGCAAGTCGATAAGGGTCGGTGTCGATACTTCCCGAAAGCTGGGCAATTTCTGCCGAGCAATCCTCAAGCTCGTAATATGCAGAGGTTATTCTCTCGCTAATACCTTCTGCTTGTGGTAAATACTCTGAAATTTCTGTTAGATATTGTGCACAATATTTTAAAGCAGATAAACAGTCACTGCTTTCATCTGAGCCTGTCAGAAGCATTTCTGCATTTGAAAGGCTGTTTATAATCTGCTGAGAGTTAACAGCCTTGTTTCGTTCTTCTGTTAGCTGTTCATACTCTCCCTCTTTTGGGTTTATCTGTGTTATTTCATTTATCTGATATTTAAGTAAATCTATCTGTCGTTCTCTTTGTGAGTCATCTGACTGTGCAGATACGAGTTTTCTTTTACATTCACGAAGAACAGCAAGATTATCTCTGTATTGCTTTTTAAGCTGTTCTAAATCTCCAATGCTGTCTATATATGTTATATGCTTTTCTGGTGACATTAGGTTGTAGCTTTCGTGCTGACCATGTACATTTACAAGATGTGCAGTAATTTCTTTTAAGATAGTAAGTGTTGCAGGTCTGCCGTTTATTCTGCAAGAGCTTTTGCCAGACGTTGTAATCTTGCGTTGTAAAATGAGCTGGTCGTCGTCATCGCACTCGTAGCCATATTTTTCAAGCAAAGCATTTACCTCGTTATTACTTACAGTAAAGCTACCAATTACAACAGCTATATCGGCACCCGAGCGTATCATATCCTTAGAAATCCTTCCACCTAAAAGTGCATTGATAGAACCAATTATTATAGACTTACCAGCACCGGTTTCACCTGTAAGGATATTAAAGCCTGCTGTGAAGTCTATAGTTGTTTTTTCGATTACTGCAATATTTTCTATGTATAATGAATTAAGCATAAAAACTCACCTTTTACATATTTTTCTTTAATTCTGATGTTAATGAGGCTGCTCTGCTGCTTGTAGCTGCGACTATAAAAATGGTATCATCGCCAGCTATTGTGCCAAGCATACCGTCCCATTCGATAGAGTCAATAGCAGCACAAACACCCTGTGCCATACCACTTGTAGTTTTTAGAACTATCATATTTTGAGCAAAATCCACACTGATAACTGCTGTTTTAAAAAGATTATTAAAGTTAGACAGTGTATCAAGCCCTGCTTTATTGCCTGTTGCATATTTATATTTGCCATTGCCAATAGGTGTTTTTATAAGACTAAGCTCTTTTATATCTCGTGATATAGTTGCCTGTGTAACGTTAAAATTTTTTTGCCTAAGCTTTTCTAAAAGATCCTCTTGTGTTTCTATATCATACTCCTGAATTATTTCAAGAAGTATTGCGTGTCTTTTTGATTTCATAGTATTGCTCCTGTACACTACCAAGTCTTTATAATTATCCATTAAGCTTATTGCTTAATACTGTGTAGAAATTCTTTTCTTCCATAGAAATCAATCTGAAATATTTATCATATTTTTCAACTGTTACCTTTGTATTTTCGTCAAGTGGAAGATAATGCTGACCATCAACAGTAAGGTAAGCCTCGGTATCTGTGTTACTACCCGTTGTAGCCTGAATTGTAAGCTTATCAGAGCTTCTAAAAATTACTGGACGTGCAAACAGACTATACGGACATATTGGTGTAAGTAAAATACATTCAATATCTGGACAAACCACAGGACCACCAGCAGAAAGTGAATAGGCAGTTGAGCCTGTTGGGGTTGCAAAAATTAGTCCATCTGCTCTGTAGTCACAGGTTTTTTTATTATTGACAGATACAGACAAATCCATCATACGAGATAGTGAACCTCGTGAAATTACTGCATCGTTAATCGCATAAAAGACCTCTGATTTATCATCATTTGTTACAGTAACCTTTAATAGCATTCTGTTTTCAGAATAATATTCGCCAGTAAGCAGCTTAGAAAGATTATCAAGCTCACACGGCTCCATTGTAGCAACAAAGCCAATTCTGCCAAAATTAATTCCTAAAAGTGGCTTGTTGTACTCGGCTGCGTAGCGTGCCATATGTATAATTGTACCATCTCCACCGATTGTTAGTACAACATCGCTGTTTTTAACTACCTCTTCGCAGGTGCTGTAATATATTACCGAGCTGCTACAATAATAATCCTTTGTGCTTTGTGGCAATACTGGTGTTATATTTAAACTTAATAACTTATCAATTACCTCTGGCAAAAAAGAAAGAGCCTTTGGCTTTGATTCATTTGCAATTACTGCTACTATCATTTTAAATCAGTCCTTTTTATCTAAGGCTTGGTGAGAGCTTGCAACAAGCTCCTGTGGTGTGATATTCAGATTAAGTGTTGGTGAATCTGATTTTTTTATATAGATAAGATATTCAATGTTACCCTCGGGTCCTTTTATTGGTGAATAATCAAGGCCAAGAACATCAAAGCCGTTGTTTATGCAAAAATCTACAATTGCTTCAACTACATTCTGGTGTACCTTTGGGTCACGCACAACACCCTTTTTGCCAACATTTTCTCTACCTGCTTCAAACTGTGG
>JAXJJE010000439.1:0-2062 GCA_036298405.1 Acutalibacteraceae bacterium | reverse complement strand
CAAGGGCTTTGCCCTTGACCCAAAAGCCTTTAAAAAGGCTTTACCCAAACTTTAAGTTTTGCTTTGTGCGTACCCCGATAAACTACAATCTATACTCCAAGAGAAATATATAATAAGAAAAAATGAGAAAAACAGAGGTGATTTCAATGAGCGAAATTACAAATGAGAAAATAGAGAAAAAAGAAGAGACGGAACCACAGGTTCAAGAAAATGAGTCTGAAAATAAAACAGACAAAAAAGAAGAAGAGAAGAATACAGAGAAAAATGTTGAAAAGACAGTCGAAAAGGCTACCGAAAAAACAAAAAAGCATAAGGAGCATATACCTTATAATAACCGAGAGCTTAGCTGGCTGGATTTTAACTTCAGAGTTTTAGAGGAGGCTATGGAGCACGAAAACCCAGTAATGGAGCGTGTTAATTTCTTAGCTATTACAGCCTCTAACCTTGATGAGTTTTTTATGGTTCGTGTTGCTGGTGTCCTTGACCAGGTACATCAAGGCTTAAAAAAGCAAGATCCAAGTGGATATACTCCACAAGAGCTTTTTGATAAGCTTGCAGAGAAAATTCATTATCTTGTTAAAAAGCAGTATTCCTGTTTAAGCAGGTCGATTTTACCAGAGCTAAAGCAAAATCATATGCTTTTTTCTGATATAGAGGACTTAAACTCAGAGCAGAAAAAATATGTTGATAAGTATTTTTTAAGTGATATTTTCCCAGTGCTTACTCCACTTGCAGTAGATACAAGCCGACCATTCCCGTTGCTTGCAAATAAGAGTCTGAATATAGCAGTTAAATTGAAGGACAGCGACGAAAGCTCGAAGTTTGCTGTAATTCAGGTGCCATCTATTCTGCCAAGATTTTTAGAGGTGCCAGCAAAGGGTAAGGACAGAGTATTTGTAATGCTTGAAAAGGTTATTATGTACAAGCTACAGGAGCTTTTTGAGCTTTATAGAATAAGTGCTTATTCACCATTCAGAATTACACGAGATTCAGACCTTGAAATTGACGAGGATGCAGAGGACTTGCTGGTAGAAATTCAGAATTCTATCAGAATGAGAAAACGAGGCAAGCCAGTAAGGCTAGAAATAAATAAACGTATAGATTCAGAGCTAAGAAAGTTCTTGGTTGATATGCTTAATGTTACCGAGCAAGAAATTTACGAGGTATCAGGTCCACTTGATTTAACATTTTTGTCAAAATTCTGTAGGGTAGATAAAAGCAGTGACCTACACTTTAAGGCTATTGAGCCAATTACTCCACCTGCTGATTTTTATGGCTATGATGATATTTTTGAAGCTATTCGAGATCGTGACAGAATGGTGCACCACCCTTACGAAAGCTTTGATTCTGTACTTGAGTTTATTAAAAAATCAGCCGAAGACCCTAATGTACTAGCTATTAAGCAAACTCTTTACCGTGTAAGTGGTAATTCTCCTATTATTGCAGCACTAAGTAAGGCAGCAGAAAACGGCAAGCAGGTTACTGTACTTGTAGAGCTTAAGGCTCGCTTTGATGAAGAAAATAATATCCATTGGGCTAAAAAGCTTGAAAAGGCAGGCTGTCACGTAATTTATGGTTTAACAGGACTTAAAACCCACTGTAAAATATGTTTGGTAGTCAGAAAAGAGCCAGACGGAATACGTAGATATCTTCATATGGCTACAGGTAACTATAACGATAGCACAGCAAGATTTTACACCGATATCGGTATGTTTACTTGTAAAGATGAATATGGTATAGATGCGTCATCTTTATTTAATGTTATTACTGGCTATTCACTGCCACCTGAATATAAAAAGTTTGTTGTTGCTCCAACAGGTATGAGAAGCTTTTTTGTGGAAAAAATAAAGACAGAAATAGAAAACCATAAGGCTGGCTTACCAAGTGGGATTGTTGCAAAGGTTAATTCTTTGGTAGACCCAGAGATAATTGGCTTGCTTTATTCTGCATCAAGAGCAGGAGTAAAGATTACTCTTATAGTAAGAGGTATTTGCTGTCTTATCCCAGGCTTAGAGGGCTATAGCGAAAATATTAAGGTTTACAGTATTGTTGGACAGCTACT
>JAXJJE010000438.1:0-1389 GCA_036298405.1 Acutalibacteraceae bacterium | reverse complement strand
TTCTAACAGCTTATTGTACAGCCTTTCTATGGGTTTGCTTACAATGGGACAGACTGGTTTTTCACCTCGTGATCAAATCTCAGTAAACGACCAACTTTATCTATTACAGCACGAAATTATTAAAAAGCTTGCTGAGGAACCATGCGTTATTGTTGGAAGATGTGCTGATTACATTCTTCGTGACAGAACAAATTGCATTAACGTTTTTATTCACGCTGATCTAGAATACAGAACTGAACGAGCTATCAGACTTCATAATCTTCCTGAGGCTAAGGGTGAAGCTATTGTTCGTAAAACAGATAAAACTAGAGCTAACTACTATCAATTCTACACTGAAAACAAATGGGGTGTTGCAAGCAACTATAATCTATCCTTAAACAGTGCTAAGCTTAGCAAAGAAAAGATTGTAGATATCATCACCCATTACGTCGAGGTTTTTCAAGCTGAATAAAATTCAGGCACTGCAACAAACGCAGTGCCTTTTTTATAGCCGTTTATATTAACGGATTTTGCCCCTAAAGCGAAACGAGGGCTCTTAATATATTTTATGCCATATTACACGTTTTTATTCAGAAACGTTTGAGGGTTTATATAATTTCCATCCTTTTGAATTTCTAAGTGGATATGAGCCTCTTTTTCTTTTTCGCAGGGTACACTATCCACAACACCTATAATGTCACCAGCGTTTAAAACAGAGCCTATTGCAATATTTTCATCAGACTTAACACCATAGTAATTTGCTGTAAAGCCATCATCAAGCTCTAGCTTTACACCTTTACCATACAATGTATCATTCATTAAATCTGTTACCGTTCCAGCTGACACTGCATACACCTTTTCACCGTTTTGTGCCGAATAGTCTGTACCCTTATGAACTCTCCAATCCTTAAGAGTTTCGAAATGCACAACCCTATCGCCAGAAAACTCAGCTAACACCTTTGTGTGTTCTAAAGGCATTATCTTTTCGAGTTTATTGGTTATTTCAACTGGCTCTGTTACAGCCTCTGTGTACTCTTCTGTGGCTTCGGTTGGTTCTGTAGGTATATGATTTTTACTTTTTTCTACACCCTCAAGCTTTGCTTCTGCTTGCTGATTTTGTGGCTCAGTGGCTGTATTAGCGTCGGGTATATCAGTATCGTTCATATAATTTACTACATCTGAATAGGTATACCAGCCAGCAGCACCAATCGCACATAAACAAAGAGCAAATACTACATAAAAGCCTTTGGTGTATTTTTTCTTTTTATTTGCAATCTCCTCTTCGTTTTCTGCTTCGTTATATTCGTATTCCATATCGTCCATTTTGTACCTCCATTCGATAATTTGTAGTTTGCAGGGGCTTTGCCCCTGAGCAATCAATTTGCTTCGCAAATTGGTTACATTACCCAC
>JAXJJE010000437.1:0-2077 GCA_036298405.1 Acutalibacteraceae bacterium | reverse complement strand
GTAATAGCAGCGGCAATTACAAGCCAGCAATCAAAAGCAAAGCTACCCACACATATTCAGCTTGGAGCACAGAATTGTGGGCTTTTAAAAGACTCGGTAGTTCTTTTAGAGCAAATACGAACAATAGATAAAAAACGACTGAAGGAAAAAATGGGTTGTTTAAGCCCACAAGCTATGATGCAGGTAAACAGGGCTATAACAATAAGCTTTGGTTTAGTTACCCAACAGCATTTAGCACAGGCTACATAAGTAGCGTAAAAAGCCAGCCTAAAAACAGGCTGGCTTTTTGTGTGCATTAAATAAACTCACATTTATATTTGACATTATATGCAATATCATTTATCATTTATTTATTGATACTAAACATAATAAAAAAAGCAAAAGAATTTTCTATAACCATTGTATAAAGCACTGCACAAAACAGCCTAAAGATTTTATTTGTTTTAAATTTTGTTTAGTATGAATATATTTATAATTAAAATTAAGGAGGTTGCAGACTATGCAAATTGTATTACTTACAGCGTTAGGTGTAGGTGGAGCATCGGTTATCGGTGCACTGATAGGCTTTATATTTAAAGAGGTCAGCCACAAATTCAGTGACATTGTACTTTCGTTTGCTGCAGGTGTTATGCTTGCTGCAGCTGTTATAGGACTTATAATGCCGTCACTTGAATATGGTAGCGGAAAGCTTTCTCTTGTGGTTACAATAGCAGGTATATTTTGTGGTGCTATATGCGTAAACTTAATTGATAAGCTGGTACCACATTTACATAGACTTACAGGCATAGACCAAGAATCACATCCAAATAAAACAGAACAGCTAAACAAGGTGCTTTTATTTGTTATTGCCATTGCAATACATAATTTACCCGAGGGTATTGCTGCCGGTGTTGGCTTTGGAACAGGCAACACAGCCGAAGCCTTAACCATAGCTGGTGGTATTGCACTACAAAACATACCAGAGGGTATGGTTATAATAGGTCCTATGCTTGCAACAGGAATGAGCCATAAGCGAACCTTTCTGATTGCTATTGTTACTGGCATTGTTGAGGTTATCGGTACACTGATAGGATATTTTGCTGTAAGCATTTCTGCTGCTGTTCTGCCATTTGCACTTGCATTTGCAGGTGGTACTATGCTATATGTTATCAGTGACGAAATGATACCCGAAACCCACTCTCACGGCTGTGAGCGTGGTGCAACATTCTCGTTGCTTATCGGCTTTTGCCTGATGCTGGCATTTGATATTCTTCTTGGATAATCAATACTAAACACTATTTAAAATCACCAATATGTCACCAATACTTTGACATATTGGTGATTTAGTTTTATAATAAACATACTATCTGAATTCAGCAAAAGAATTTTTATTGTTACAGTATTTTAAAAGGAGATAATTATTATGAAAATTGCAGTAACTTATCAAAACGGTAACATTTTTCAACATTTCGGCCACACAGAGCAATTTAAGCTTTACGAGGTAGAAAATAATACTATTATTAACACCCAGATTGTCAACACTAACGGAAGTGGGCATGGTGCTTTGGCAAGCTTTTTAGCTACTAATGCTGTAGATACTCTTATTTGTGGTGGCATTGGTGCAGGTGCTCAGAATGCATTGGCTATGGCTGGTATAAAGCTATATGGTGGAGTTAGTGGTAGTGCCGACAAGGCTGTTGAAGCACTTATCGAAAATACGCTTATTTTCAATCCAAATGTAAGATGTAACCACCACGACCATGAACATGGTAGCGAAGCACACACCTGTGGTAGCCATAGCTGTGGCAAAGGTAGCTGTGGAAGTCATTAATTTTACAAATTGTAGTTTGTCGAGATACGCACAAACCCCAAACTTAAAGTTTGGGTAAAGCCTTTTTAAAGGCTTTTGGGTCATGCAACCAATTTGCAAAGCAAATTGATTGCGTAAACAAGCTCTGTGTGCGTGTTTACATAAAATAAGGTTTTAAGGGCAACGCCCTTAACTTCTCGTGATTATTAAAAATGCCTTTTCAAGGCATTTTTAGGAAAAACTATGAGTTAAGGACTCCGTCCTTAAAACCTGCAAGGGCTTTGCCCT
>JAXJJE010000436.1:0-1071 GCA_036298405.1 Acutalibacteraceae bacterium | reverse complement strand
GGAATTGGTTGCATTACCCACCACCCTTTAAAAAGGGTGGACCTAAACTTTACGCTTTTTTCTCCTTATGAGTGAGCGTTAGCTCACTCATAAACTACAATTTATTTTTTAAGCTTTTATTTATTACTTTACTAATTATAACAGCCACCAACGATTATTTCAACTGTTGGTGGCTGTTTTTGGGTTATATTTTATTCAATTTACACAAATTTAATAACTCTAAAACTTAGCTATTATTCTGTTACCTCTGCTGGTGGTGCTGTTGGAGTTGGAATCACTGCAACAGGTGGATCTGTTGGCTCGATATATACGAATGTTTTCTCTGTAGCTTCCTCTGGCTTTTTACCAAGGCTAATGCTTATAGTTACAGTTGAACCATATTCTAGCTTATCGCCTGCCTTTGCGTTACCAGAGTAAGAGATAACATTGCCAGCAGCAATAGTATCGCTGTATGTTAATGTAGAATTAACAACAAAGCCCTGATCTGTCAAGCTTTTGGTAGCCTGATCTTTATTCATATCGTCAATCTCAGGTAATGCTCTGAATTGTGCACCCTTACTGATAGTACATGTAATTGTAACACCATCATTACCACGAGTAACTGTCTTGTTAGCCTCTGGAGTCTGCTTACAGATTTTACCCTGTGGAACAGTATCGCTGAATTCTTCGTCTATAGCCTTAAAAATAAAGTATTCTGTTGATTCAGCAGCAATTGTTGATGCCTCTTGCCATGTTTTGCCTGTGAAGTCAGGAACTCTGAAGTACTTACTGTCTGGTGGATATGTGTAGCCCTCTACAAGCTCTTCTGGAGATGTAGAAGCACTCTCTGTTGCTGACTCATTAAGATCAAACAATCCATCAAGAGGATTTGTTGAATACCACATATAACCAAGCACACCAAAAATAACAAGTGCAACAAGCATTGAGATAACACCAAGTGCAAAGTTGCTTACCTTTCTTGGATTTTCGGTAGCCTCGGCAGTTTCTACCTTTACAGTATTAGAAATTTCATTCTGCATAGCCTGAACAGTTGGAGTAGCAGAAAGCTGCTTTGAAAGCTCTTTGAATGAT
>JAXJJE010000435.1:0-2408 GCA_036298405.1 Acutalibacteraceae bacterium | reverse complement strand
GAGCATATCAAAATAAACTATATACCTACAGCCTTAACTAATATAATCTTATTCTACATTTTTAAGTGCTGTATCCATAGGAATTTTATTTACACGCCTGAACTGCATAAACGCTATTATTGAATAGGCGATAATTCCTGATATTATAATTGTTACAAATACCGACACTGGCATATCATAAGGTATCCAGCCTGCAAACCCTGAAAAAGCAATCTCACAAATGTACTTCATAATAAAGTTTACTAATGGTAGTGTCAGCAAGAATGACAGTACAACAACAATGCTGGTTGAAATAACATATAAGCTATTTATTTCGCTATTGCTATATCCAAGAATTTTAGTCATTGAAATAGACTGAGTATTCTTTTCGATAACAATTTTTGAAAGCAGATAAATTATGAGCATAAACATCACTAAGCCGAATATATAGAACATATCAAAAATTGAGCCCAGAGAATTGTTCAGCTGACGAGACATCTTGTTCATATCATCTTCTGTGATAATTGTAGCAATCAGCATTTCATCAATATCCTCAAGCTTTTCGTCTGACAGATAACCGTTGAAGTAATCCTTCTCGTTATCAAAGGTCTTGTTGAAAAATTCCATATCCATATAAACAGCAAGTGAGGTTGGGTTGTTGTAAACTCCCTCGATTTTAAAGCTGTATTCCTTTGTGCCGAAATCTTCCTTCAGGATAACTGTATCACCTTCAGACAGTTTGAATTTCTGAGAATACGCTTCAGAAATAAACACACCCTTTTCTGTATCAACATCAATATAAGCACTGTCTGGAGCAAGTCCGTAAATTGTTACGCTTTCGCTTTTTAATCTGCCTTCAATAGTAGAAAGGCTACCGGCACAGAATTTTTCAGCATTTTCGTTTTCTGTTTCAACAGGCATTTTCAAGATATACTGATAATCAGAAATGATACTTTCGGTAATAAGCTCGCTGTTTTTGTCAAGTAGCTTTGGTAAACCCATTCCTAACAGAAGAATAATATTTGCAAGGAATATACCAACAAATATTGTAATGTAGTTAGGCATATTCTGTAAAATAATTCTTATTCTGAAACGGTGCATAATACCGATTTTTGTATTTAGCTTAAGAGCCTTTTTTCTTTGCTTTGTTTTTAAATCACGACGGATAAAGCGTAGTGGAGATAATCTCATTTTGTAAGCTAAAATTACAAAATTGATAATCAGCATAATTGCAACAGGCACCAGTGTTGTTTTTACAAAAGCGTCAAGGCTTGGCTTGGTAACATACAAAGGCACACTATAGTTGGTGTAATAAATTTTTTCTGCAATATCCTCAAAAACTGTATAACCAAGAATGTTGCCGATAAGAGCCGAAGTAATTATAACCAACATAGGCATTGTAAGATAGTGGCGAATAATCTCACCCTTGGTATAACCAGATGCACGCAAAGTACCAATAACTTTAGCTTCCTTAGTGATAGTGTTATTAGTGGTAATAGCCATTATAAATGCAAGAATAATTACAACTACATAGAGAAACACTGTAAACATCAGACGGTCATTACCTGTATCATCACCAACAAACCGAATAGCATTGTTTGAGTACATAGGAATAAAGCCGGTAACAACAGCTTTTTCTGAAATCACCTCAAGTAAATCCTCTGACATTTTCTTTGCTTCAATGTCATCTATCGGTGCATCGTTATATACCCATGAGTAGTTATAATGGAAGCCTGCCTCACCCATAGCGTCAAAGCCTTGCTCGGTCATAACTGCTACACCAAACTTGATTGCGTCAAACATCATATCTGACGGACTTGAGTATAAAGCACTGTAATCGGCAAGCGAAACAAGTCCTGTAACTTTCAGCTTTTTATCGCCTACAGTAAATAAGTCGCCTACGCTTAAAGAATTATTATGTGCGTACATTCTGTCAACGGCGATTTCATCTGTTTTTACAGGGAGCTCTCCCTCGTGAAGACATACCTTGTTTATTTCTTCACGATTTTTAAAAATACGAAGAGTGCTGTCAAACTCTTTTGTCGCACGCTCAAGATAGAAATTTTCATAAAGCTTAATTTTTCCGTCTGTTTCAACAGCTTTTATCGTTTGGCTGTCTGCTTCACTCTGAAGCTCAAAATTTCCATCTTCAATGCTGTATTTATCAAAGCTCTCATTGTAAACACTGACAAGACTTCCCGAAGCAACAAGAAATCCCGAAACAAAGCCAATTACAATTACCATAAAAATAAAAATTATAATATATTTTCCAGCTTCACTTTTAAGCTCACGAGGAAATCTTTTTATAAGTGGATTTTTCATAGCCTTCAGTCCTTTCAGTTTACCAGTCAAGCTCAGTTGCTGATATTTTTTCGTCGTTTAAGTAATTCTTTCTTATCATTCCGTCACGCAATGTTACAACTCTGTCT
>JAXJJE010000434.1:0-2957 GCA_036298405.1 Acutalibacteraceae bacterium | reverse complement strand
TGGTATAGTGTCACCCTTCCAGAATGTCGGGTCTCCGAATGGGTAATAATTACCAGATTCGGATGACATCATGGAAGGATATAAAGAGTTTACATCTGCTGTGAAGCCATTGTGTCTTATTTTATTCTCTTTACCTTTAACCAGATAACACCAACCACCTTTATAAGAATGTCTTATGTAAGCATCTGCTGTTCCTGCGTCAAAGGATTTATCTGTAAATGTGTAGGTGGTCAAATCTGGGAATATGTTTTCCCAAGCTAACTTACCAACTATGCCCTTGTATTCTGACAAACAGCATGAACCTATGGTAAGTTTATTGTGACCTTGGGAAAACATAAATTCCAGTGCTTCTTTTAATACTAAAACGTCATTCTTTAAGTATTCTGCTTCTTCATCTGTTATCGTACACCCTGCGTATCTGTAGCCCTCATACTCCATATCTAGTTTTTGATGTTTTGTCTTAAAGGCTTTACCTATTCGCTTTAATGAGAAGGGAAGCAGTTTAAGTGAATCTCTGAATTGGAAGATTTTATTTTTAGTCTTGACTGTTATGGTGTACCACTGACCCCTGTCTGATATGCCATATTTGATGCTGTTATTCGGCATTTCTCTGTCTTCCATCCACTCAACTACAAACGCAGAATCACCCAGTTTTCTGTACGCCTGTTTAAACTGTTTTATTTCGAGCAGATAGTTAATCCAGAACGTACCATCAAACTTTAGATTGTGGTAATAAAGGATAAGGTTAGAGTTCAATGAGACTAAGTATTCAAAGGTTTCATCTATGGAGTGAAACAGTTTTACGTCTTCTGTGTTTAATTCGCATAAGCCAGATGCCCACACTTCTGTAGATTCCTGTCCTTCGAATACTGTTGTCTCAAAGTCACAAGCAAAATACTTGTATTTTCTATTCTTCCCCATAGCCCATGCTATCTAATATTTCACCTATAGTTCGGGCATCCTGTTCGGACGGTACAGTACCTTTTATTATTTCACCTAACTTAATAAATGCTCTGTGTGCTTCTGCTGATGTTGTACCACCCGAAGGATAATAAATAATGTCAGATGCTATTGAAATTGCTTCTTCTGGTGCGAGTGCTAAACTGGCACAAACTCTGTCAAAACCGTATGATGCTATTTCTTCGTTTAATGCCCTGCGTAACTGCTCGGAACCTGCTGACGGATAACTTTCAATTAATGTCTGAATGTTGTAGTAAACTATCCGTCCTTCGTTTATCAAAGATTCTTTTTCCAAATCTAAATCTATTGGTTCTGGTTCGTATGGACGCATTAATTCCTCATTTACAAACTGGTCATATAACAGCTTACCTTCTTCTGTCTCTGCCAACTTACCTTTTATTCTGGTTTTCGCAGCTTTAATAGCAAGCTCTGAACGTTCCTCTGCTCTTCGCTCTGAACCTTTTACTATTTTACCAGTTTTTTCTGAAATAGCTGTAGCTACGTTCTTGTACAGCTTTTCTGCTGTAAAGGATTTCAGTTTCTGTGTTGATAAGGACGGAAGTGATTCTTTAAAACCTTCTGGGAATCTGTAACCACGTTTTTCAGCCCTGCTGATAAATTGCCGTAGTCTCTTTAACTGTCTACGGCGAATATCTGACATTCTTTTCCTAGCCATTATTTCACCTTCCTTGTGAGAATATTAAAAGCCCCTAGCCCAAGGTGTTGACTTGGGCTAAGGGCGGTTTGGATACGGTAATTAAATTATTGTACAAGTGATAAAATCACCAGAGAAGTTCTTACTCGGAAGACGGAATACTTTGACAGCCCATTCTTCCTCAGTTTCGTCTTCCATCTCCTCACAAATGCCGATGAAGGCTCTAATAAAGCTATCTGAACCAGTGCAATACTTCTGACCGTCATCACCTACAATAACAATCTGGTCATATTCCTTGGTGGTAGCGTCTGTTTCCAGTGAAACATGAAGTTTAGCCCATACAACAGGTGTGAGTACAAAAGCACCTTCTTTGGTGACTTCGTTCAATGAAACTGCGTCCGCAGTATCCTTTAACTGGATACGTTCTTTAGCTGTAAGTTCTTTGTTGCTCTTTGTGATTGTAGTTTTGAAGTTAGCCATGATTTTACTCTCCTTTTTCTTTAATTAATAATCGCTAATTTCTTGCAGGAAGAATCTCTGCGTACTCGATAAACTTCTGTTCGTCCATGCCGTACAGCTGTTCAGTTACAATGAAGTCAACTACAGCGACTGCCTTAACACCATCTGAAAGCAGGTCGGTATGCTTACTTACATACTTCATAATGTCGTCAGCAGTTTTAAACTCGTGTGACAGTGTGATTGTCGTGTTCTGTACTTCTGCTGTTGCAACATCGACTACCATAAGTGTGGCTTCTGTTGCCTTGATAGTTCTGGTTACTTTTCTTGCTCTCATTGTTGTTTCTCCTTTCATATTATTTTTTCCGCTTCTGCGGTAATTCCTAGTACGGAATCGAACCGTAGCATTAACAGAAGACTGTGAATGTTAATGCGTTTCCAAACCTAGGAATAGTAAGGAAGGTACTTCTTTGGCTCAAGTATATTTTAGCATACCTGCCCAGAAATTACCACCCATATTTGAGTACTGTTTTGACCTACTGGACGGTCTGGTAGATGACTGCCAGAATAACGAAATTTACGATTAACGTCAGTATATTGAGAATACTGAAAAACCGCAGGTGGTTAAGTTCATGTTGTAAATCGTATAACTGATTATATACTTCATTAAATAACTGTTCAATCTCTCTCATCATGATAAATTCCCCTTTTCAAGTTTGTCCTGTGTTTTGCAAAAGTATTCGTATTGAGCAGCTTCTACTTCAACAATCTGTTCCTGCACTCTGGATAAAATGTGTTTTGCCAGTTTGTAATATTTATCTGTCTTTTTCATCCGTGCTACGCACTTTGCGTATCTTGCTTCTTTGATGCGGAGTGCGTATAATAG
>JAXJJE010000433.1:0-18319 GCA_036298405.1 Acutalibacteraceae bacterium | reverse complement strand
TTTTGAAAGAGGGGCATACTGTGCTTGGTATTGATAGGCAAATTTCAAGCATTGCTCACGAAAGCTACACACATTTTCAATGTGATGTAAGAGATTATGAAAATCTGCCCGATGTACAGGATGTTAATATCTTAATCAATAACGCAGGCACACAAAATGAAAATGATATTGATATAAACCTAAAGGCGTTGATTCACATTACAGAAAAATATGGTGTTCAGGAGCACATACATTCTGTTTTGAATATAGGCTCGGCAAGTGCACACACAGGTGCTGAGTTCCCAGAATATTGTGCAAGCAAGGGTGGTATTCTGGCTTATACAAAAAATGTAGCTATGCGTATAGCAAAATATAACGCAACCTGTAACAGCCTTGACCCAGGTGGTGTTATAACTCCACTTAACGAATGTGTTATGAACGACCCCCAGCTATGGGCAGAAATTATGAACGAAACTCCACTAAAAAGGTGGGCAACACCAGAAGAAATGGCACAGTGGGCTTATTTTCTTACTGTAACCAACACCTTTTGCACAGGGCAAAGTATTCTTGTTGACGGTGGAGAGGCTATTAACTATAATTTTGTCTGGAAGGATTAAAATAAAGCAAAGCAGACACTTTTTTGGTGTCTGCTTTTTTGTGTAAATTAGTATAAAAATATCGCCTGTTACTATATATCAGTATTGTAACAGGCGATAGTAAATTTTGATTTAATTTTTATCTTTAGCTGGGTAAAGGCTCATAAACAGCTCTTCGAGCTGTTCTGCTACTTTATCATGATTTGCTGGTGTTTCTGTATAGCCTTTTGCGATTACAGCATTTTCATTGTTGGTTTTAATTTCAAGATTAAACCAGCTTCCGTCAGTAACGTGGTGATCGTTGTTCTTATCAAAGCCGTTCCAGTTTTGTACATTGTTTTTTCTAAAAGCTTTGTCAGCTCTTCTACAAATGCTTTGTCAACAATAAATTCTTTGGATTTTGAGAATAATTCATCTTTTGGCTTAACAGTGGCAGTATATACCTCGTCTTTAAGCTCCAGCTTGAATGAAACACCCAGATGATCTGCCATTCCTGAACAATATCTGTACGAAAAGTAATTAATGCCTGAAAAATCATATTCAGCAGAATCATCATTTTTATCAGAAGAATCGTAGCTGTCAGTAGGGTTATATTTATCAGAAGTGTTGTTATCAGCACAGCCAGCAAGTGACGAAAACAGCGTAATAATTGCTAAAATCATAGAAATTCTTTTTATTATTGAAATTTTCATATGCATGTACCTCGCATAAAAATTAAAAAGATTAAATTTTGGTGTATTTGATTATATATTACAAAATTAAAAAAACAATTGCTGTGCTAAAAATTAAAATTTTGGTTAAATTTATTTATAGTTATTATGTACAAAACCTTAAATTCGGCATAATGTTCATTAAATATTAAAATACAGCCTTATTTTTAATAGTTTTTTTATTTAAATCAAACAAAAAAGATTGTTCTAATTGTGCATAATAGGTGAAATTTAATTCTTAGTGAAAAAAATATTGCACATAATATACACATAAGATATAATGTTCTTAACATAATTTAACTTATTTGTACATAATGCTAAACTATGGGATATATTCAAATTATTGATACTAAGGAGTGTATATATAATGGTGCAGTATGAAGCTAAAAAAATAAAAAATCTGGTTATTGCTGGTCACGGTGGCTGTGGTAAAACATCAGTTGCAGAGGCTATGCTATATTTGTCAGGTGCAACAGAAAGACTTGGTAAGGTAGACGACGGAAACACTGTATTTGACTTTGATGCTGAAGAAATAAAGCGTGGTGTGTCTGTATCTCCTGCAGTTGCACCTATTGAGTGGAAGGGATATAAAATTAATCTTATCGACACCCCAGGCTTGTTTGATTTTGAGGGTGGTGTATGTGAGGGTATGCGTGCAGCAGACGCAGCATTGATAGTTGTATCGGGTAAAGATGGTGTAAACGTAGGTACTGAAAAGGCTGTAAAAATGGCTGAAAAAGCAGGTAAGTCAAAGGTTTTCTTTGTTAATGGTCTTTGCGACGAAAGTGCACGCTTCTATAGAGTATTCGAAACACTAAAGGCAAGCTTTGGTCCTTCTGTTTGTCCTGTAGTGGTACCATATATCGAAAACGGTCAAGCTAACTGCTATGTTAATATCCTTGAATATAAGGCTTATAGATACGAAAATGGCAAGATAACCCCTACTACTATGCCAGATATGGGTGACCGTCTTGAGGGCTTGCGTACAGCTATTTATGAGGCTGTTGCAGAAACAGACGAAGAAATGTTTGAAAAGTACTTCAGTGGTGAAGAGTTTACCCCAGAAGAGGTTATAGTTGGTGTTAGTCGTGGTGTAAAGGAAGGTACAATTACACCTGTATTCTGTGGTGATGCTCAAAATACATATGGTATAGAGCATTTGCTTAACGGTATTACATGGCTTGTACCATCAGCAGACGAAAAGGGTGAGCTTGCTGTTGATATAAACGGAGAGCCTGTAGAGCTTGCTGTTAATCCAAACGGTGCTGCTGCGGCAATCGTATTTAAAACTGTTGCAGACCCATTTGTTGGTAAGCTTTCATACTTTAAGGTTGTTTCAGGTAAAATTTCAGCAGATACTCCACTTGTTAATATGAGAACAGGTGAAAACGAAAGAATTACCAAGGTGCTTATACCAAAGGGTAAAAAGCAGGAGGAAGTACCTTTTGTTGGTGCAGGTGATATTGGTGCAGTTGCAAAGCTGAGTGGCACAGCTACTGGCGATACACTATCAGCACCTACAAGAAAGGTTGTTCTGGATGGTATTGATTACCCAGTGGCTAACTTTGCAAAGGCTATACTGCCAAAGGCAAAGGGAGAAGAGGATAAGGTTGCTCAGGCTCTTGCAAAGATTGCAGAGGAAGACCCAACAGTTGTTTTTGAAACAAATAAAGAAACAAAAGAAATGGTTGTATATGGCTTGGGCGAACAGCATATTGATGTAGTTGTTTCTAAGCTTAAAAATAAATTTAATGTAGATGTAGTTCTTGAAGCTCCAAAGGTTGCATATCGTGAAACTATCCGTAAGAGCGTTAAGGTTCAGGGTAAGCACAAGAAGCAGTCTGGTGGTCATGGTCAGTTTGGTGATGTTTGGATTGAATTTGAACCAAGCGATAACGATGGTTTAGAGTTTGCAGAAAGAGTTGTTGGTGGTGCAGTACCAAAGGGCTTCTTCCCAGCAGTTGAAAAGGGTTTGAAAGAAAGTATAAAGAAGGGTCCTCTTGCAGGTTATCCTATGGTAGGCATTAAGGCTACATTGTATGATGGCTCTTACCACCCAGTTGACTCATCAGAAATGTCATTTAAAATGGCAGCGTCAGCAGCATATAAGGCTGGTGTTCCACAGGCTAACCCAGTATTGCTAGAGCCTTTTGCTACAGCGTCAATTATGATTCCAGACAGCAATATGGGCGATATTATGGGTGAGGTTAACAAGCGTAGAGGTAGAATACTTGGTATGAATCCAGGTAAGGACGATATGCAGATTGTTGAGGCAGAGGTGCCTGTAGCTGAGATGAGCGACTTCTCTGTATATCTAAGACAGGTAACACAGGGCAGAGGTAGCTATACAACAGCCTTTGCAAGATACGAAAACGTACCAGAGCATATTGCAGCTAAAATTATAGAGGCAAGAAAAGCTGAGGAAAAATAAAATTAAATTATAAGCATTTGCTTTAACAGCTTGGG
Source organism: Acutalibacteraceae bacterium (assembly GCA_036298405.1). Classification (GTDB taxonomy): domain Bacteria; phylum Bacillota; class Clostridia; order Oscillospirales; family Acutalibacteraceae; genus CAG-964. The sequence continues at coordinate 14,568 of JAXJJE010000433.1, read as the reverse complement.
TGTGTACAATAGGTATACACCCAAGTGGTTTTATATGGGAATTTTTAATAATGTGTTTGGAGATGAGGATAGATGTATACATCAGAATATTGTGATGTTAAGTACGAAGAAGCTTATAATGTGGTGTTTGTAAGGTGGAAAAGCTTTTGCTGTAAAGAAGATTACAGAAAGCCTCTAGAATATGCACTTGATATAATTAAACAATACAAATGTGACTATGTAGCCGATACAAGAACAGGCTTTGAAAATATACCCGAGGATACAAAGTGGGTTGCAGATTATTTTATGCCTAAAGCTGTTGAATATGGCTGTAATTGTATTTATTTTATAATTGATAAAAATAATTCATTAAAGGAAGAGCTTGAAGGGCAAGAGGCAGACTCCTCTGATTTGCTTAGCTTTAAATACATATATGAATTAAAGGAAGTTATGAAGAAGGACTGATTTTTTTGAAGATTACGTTATTTCAGATGAACCTTGTGTGGGAGGATAAGGAGGCTAATTTTAAAAAGCTTGAAAATGCTGTTATTAAGGCTATAAAGCAAGGAGCAAAGGCTTTGTTTTTGCCAGAAATGAGCTTTACAGGCTTTTCTATGAATATTAAAGCTACAGCAGAATCTGATTATTACACGCTGAGAAGAGTCAGCGATATTTGCAAAAAATATAAGCTGGCTATTGGCTTTGGTTGGGTAGAAAAATGTGGTGACAAGGCTAAAAACTGCTATACAATATTAGATGAAAACGGAAATGAGCTTAGCACATATACTAAAATTCACCCCTTTTCATATGCTAATGAAGATGATTATTTTGTAAAGGGAGATAAAATAGTTAGGTTTAATATAAATGGCACAGAGCTTTCAAGCGTTATTTGCTATGATTTAAGATTTCCAGAGCTTTTTCAGGCTATAAGTAAGGATACGAATATAAGTGCCATAGTTATACCAGCAAACTGGCCAGCAAAAAGAGCCGAGCATTGGCATACACTTTTAAGAGCAAGGGCGATAGAAAATCAGGTGTATATTATAGGTATTAATTGTGTAGGTGATATTAGCGATGTATATTACAGTGGTGGCTCGTGTGTAATTAATCCAAACGGAGAGGTTGAGGCTGTAGCAGATGACAGCGAGCTACTGCTTTATGCTACACTTGATTACGATGTTAAGGCGTTAAGAAATAGCTTCCCTATAAAAAAAGACAGGCAGACAGGCTTGTATAAGAAATTGCTGTAATAGAAATATTTTGTAGCTTTTATAGGCAAAATGAAAAAATATGTGTTAATTTGTACTATTAAAAGGTTAAAAATAAACATAAATTTTTGGTAATCTATTGAAATTTACTGTTAGCATTGGTATTATATAATTGTTAAGAAATGTAATTAAATAACACACCAAGAAAGGGTTTTTAATTATGGATTATAAAATGAACGAAAGGCAGCATCTACAGGCTTTTAAAGATGGCAGGGGCTTTAACTCATATGAATATATGGGTGCTCATAGAGTAGATGACGGCAATTGCTATGTTTTCAGAGTATGGGCACCAAACGCACTTGCAGTGTCGGTTGTGGGTAGCTTTAATAACTGGGACGAAACAGCAAACCATATGTCAAGAATAGGTAATGGAGATGTATGGGAATGTTATATAAATGGTGTAAGTGAGTATGATACGTATAAATATTGTATAGAAGCCTTTAATTTTGAAAGATTATATAAATCAGACCCATATGGCTTCCATTTTGAAACAAGACCAAATAATGCTACTGTTATTTATGATGTAGATAAATATACTTGGAATGACGAAAAATGGCTTGAGGAAAGAGCAATAAAAAATCCTAAAAGCTCACCAATGAATATTTACGAGATTCACGCAGGCTCATGGAGAAAATATCAGGATGGTAATTTCTATAATTACAAAGAGCTTGCTAATCAGCTTGTGCCTTATGTAAAAGAAATGGGATATACACATATAGGGCTTATGCCTGTTATGGAATATCCTTTTGATGGCTCGTGGGGATACCAGACAACAGGCTATTTTGCACCAACATCACGCTATGGTAAGCCTGAGGACTTTATGTATTTTATAGATATGTGTCATCAGAATGGCATAGGTGTAATTTTAGACTGGTCTATTTCTCAATTCCCTAAGGATGAATTTTCGCTTTCTACCTTTGACGGTACCTGTTGCTATGAATATAACGACCCGTTAAAGGCTAACCGAGAAGATAAAAATACACTTGTTTTCGATTACTCAAGATATGAGGTAATAAGCTTTTTAAACTCAAGTGCTGTTTTCTGGGCAGAGAAGTATCACGTTGACGGACTAAGGCTTGACAATGTAGCTGCTATGCTGTATCTGGATTATAACAGGTCAGGTAAAGAGTCTGCCAAAAATCAGTTTGGTGGTAAAGAAAATCTTGAGGCTGTTGCATTTATACAAAATCTGAATGTAAACATTCACGAGCGTTACCCTAATATTATAACCTTTGCAGAGGAGTCAACAGCGTGGCCTATGATTTCAAAGCCGGTTGAGCAGGGTGGCTTGGGCTTTGATTTTAAATGGAATATGGGCTGGATGAACGATATGCTCCATTATATGTCGCTAGACCCATTCTATCGACCATTTAACCACGCAAATATGATTTTTTCATTCTTCTATGCATTTGCAGAAAGCTTTGTTTTGCCAATATCACACGATGTTGTAGTGTATGGTAAAAAATCATTGCTTGGTAAAATGCCTGGTGATTTTGATGACAGATTTGACCAGGTAAGAGTATTTTTGGCTTATATGATGATGCACCCAGGTAAAAAGCTTACATTTATGGGTACAGAGATTGCTCAGATGGAGGAATGGAATACCGACACAGAGCTGTCTTGGGGTGCTTTGGAATATCCTAAAAATAATCAGCTACAGTATTTTATAAAATGTCTTAATAAATTTTATGTTGAAAATCCACCTATGTACGAGATTGAAGAATCATGGGACGGCTTCCACTGGATTCATCACGATGATTTTACCCAGTGCGTTCTTGCGTTCAGAAGATTAGACACTAATGGTAATGGTATTATTACTGTATGTAACTTCTTGCCTATAAAGCGAGAGGATTATCATATTGGTGTACCTTATAAGGGTGTTTATGAAGAGGTGTTCAGTACAGATAATATCGAATTTGGTGGTTCGGGCATAAGCAATGGCAGTGATATAAAAACGGTTGATGTGCCAATGCACGGCTATGACCAGAGCCTTGAGCTTACAATTCCACCACTTTCTGTAATGTACTTTAAGTGTAAGGAGCGTATTGGCGAAGGCAAGGGCGTTAATGTTGCACTTGAGGATAAAGAAACCATAGAAGGGTTTATGGAGCTTAGCGAAAAAATGGCAATTATTGAGGGTGCAGATGATTATGATGATAATCAAAGCCTTAATAAGCCTGTGCTTAAAACTGCTAAAAAGAAAGAAGAAAAGCCTAAGGTGAAAGCAGAAGAAAAGTCTGTGATAAAGCCAGAAGATAAAAAGATAGAAAAGCCTGATGTGAAAGAGGTTGCCGACAAGGTGGCTAACCATTTAAAAAATAAGGCTGTTGCTACGGTGAAAAAAGATGATGCTTTATCGTCAGAAGCCGATAAAAAATAACAGCAAGTTAAAGTATAATTTTGCATTGAACTCTTTTTAAGGGTTTATAAATATAACAAATAAAGAAAATGTAATATAGGTATGTAAAAGGGAGGAATTTAGATAATGTATCCAAAGCAAACTACAGTGGCAATGATACTTGCCGGAGGACAGGGAAGCAGATTGGGTGTATTAACAAGAAAGCTTGCAAAGCCTGCTGTACCTTATGGTGGTAAGTATAGAATTATAGATTTTCCACTTTCTAACTGTGTAAATTCAGGTATATCAGCAGTGGGTGTGTTAACACAGTATCAGCCACTTGTGCTTAATGAGTATATCGGTAATGGTCAACCATGGGATTTAGATGGTGCTTACGATGGTGTAACCTGCCTTAGTCCTTATCAGCAGATGGATGGTGCACATTGGTATTCAGGTACAGCTAATGCTATCTATCGTAATATGAATTTTATTGAGAGATATGACCCTGAGTATGTGGTAGTGCTTTCTGGTGACCATATATATAAAATGGATTACGCAAAGATGATTTCTGCACATAAAAAGAATAAGGCAGCCTGCACAATAGCTGTAATTGATGTGCCTCTAGAGGAAGCTTCACGTTTTGGTATTCTAAATACTAACCCAGATGGCTCTATTTATGAGTTTGAAGAAAAGCCAAAGAACCCAAAAAGCACAAATGCATCAATGGGCATATATGTTTTTAGCTGGGATAAGCTAAGAAAATACCTTGAAGAGGACGAGGCTAATCCAGATTCAAGCAACGACTTTGGTAAGGATGTATTACCTGCAATGCTTGAGGCTGGCGAGAGAATGTTTGCATATGAGTTTGAGGGCTATTGGAAGGATGTAGGTACAATAGACAGCCTGTGGGAGGCTAATATGGATTTATTAGACCCTAAAACAAAGCTGGATTTAAGTGGAGAAACAGAGAAGATATATTCAAGAAATCCATCAATGTCACCACAGTACATAGGTGAAAACGCAAAGGTGCAAAATTCATTGGTTTCAGATGGCTGTGACGTAGATGGTACTGTAGAATTTTCTGTATTGTTCCCAGGTGTAACCATAGGTAAAGACGCTGTGGTTACAGCATCTATATTAATGCCTGGTGCTGTTGTTGAGGATGGTGCAGTGGTTGAATATGCCATTGTTTCTGAAAATGCAGTAATCGGCAAAAATGCTCACGTTGGTGACAAAAGAGAAAATATAGAAAGTGATGACGATTGGGGTATTGCTGTAGTTGGTGATGGTATTACAATAGGTGAAAACTGTGTTGTAAAGCCAAATACTATGGTAGACACCGACATTTTGGAGGTGGAATAATATGAGAAATAACGATGTACTAGGTATTGTTTTTGGTAATGCTTATGTAAACGATTTACAATCACTTACTTCTCACCGTGCAATGGCTTCTGTTCCTTTTGGTGGTAAGTACCGTCTGGTAGATTTTAACCTTTCGAATATGACAAACAGTGGTATAACCAATATTGGAATTATAGTAAACAAAAACTTCTTTTCTTTAATGGATCATGTTGGTTCTGGTAAAAGCTGGCATTTATCAAGAAAGAATGGTGGTGTGCACTTATTGCCTCCATTTATTCAGTCTGGCGAAAATCTTGGCGATTCTTTAGTAGAAAGCCTATACTCTGTAAGAAGATTTTTAAGAGACGCTACAGAGGAGTATGTGTTGCTTTCTGAATGTGGCTTTGTTGCTAATGTTGATTACAGCAAAATGATTCAGGCACATATCGAGAAAAATGCAGATTTCACACTTATGTATGTAAATGGTCTTGAGAGTAAAAGCAGACAGAATGCACTTACATTCACAACAGGTACAGACGAAAGAATCGAAGAATTTATGGTAGAGCCTTCTGCAAAGGCAGACAGAAATGTAGCTGTTGGTGCAATACTTACAAACCGTAAGTTCTTGCTTGAATTAGTGCAGGAATGTATAAATAAAAATCAGCTTAACTATAAGAGAAATGTATTCCAAGATAATGTAAGAAAATACAGATTCTTCGGCTTTAAGTTTGAGGGCTATTATTCATTAATAGGCTCAGTAAATGAGTATTTTAATGCAAATATGGACTTGCTTAAAAAAGAGAACAGAAAAGAGCTGTTTAACAGCAAATGCCCTATTTTTACAAAGGTACGTGACGATATGCCAAGCAGATATGGTCTTAATTCATCAGTGAAAAATTCACTTATTGCACAGGGCTGTATTATTGAGGGCGAGGTTGAAAACAGCATTATCGCAAAGGGTGTACGCATTGGTAAGGGCACAAAGGTAAGCAACTGTATTATTATGCAGGACACAAAAATCGGCGAGGGTGCAACACTTAACTATGTAATCAGTGATAAGGATGTTGTAATTAAAGACGGCAGAGCTTTGTGTGGCTATGATTCGTTCCCTATTTACATACCAAGCGAAAAGGTGCTATAATATAAAATAGCTATTGTAATTTTACAGCTTATATAAAACGGAGGTAGAGGAAAATGAAAATTCTTTATTGTACCAGTGAGGCTAACCCATATGCTGGTTCTGGTGGATTGGCAGATGTAGCTGCATCTTTACCAAAAACATTGCGTCAGCGTGGTGTAGATTGCCGAGTAGTAATGCCACTTTACGGTGATATTCCACAATATCTAAGAGATGGTATGCATTACATAAACAACTTTACTGTTCCAGTAGCGTGGAGACACCAGTATTGTGGTCTTTTCTGGGCTGAATATGACGGTGTTACATTCTACTTTATCGACAACGAATATTACTTTAAGAGAGATGGCTTGTATGGCTTTTATGATGACGCAGAGCGTTTTGCGTTTTTCTCAAGAGCAATTCTTGAAATGCTACCATACATCGACTTCCATCCAGATCTAATTCATACAAACGACTGGCAAACAGCTTTGGTGCCAACCTACTATTACTTCTTCTATTCAAAAAATCCTTGGTATCATAATATCAAGAGCCTGTATACTATCCATAATATTCAGTATCAGGGTATGTACGGCTGGGACGTAAACAAGGAGTGCGTTGGTATTCCTGCTGACTGTATTAAAACTATCGAGCATGAGGGCAAGCTGAATATGTCTAAGGGTGCTATAGAAACATCTACAAGAGTTTCTACAGTAAGTCCTTCTTATTCAGGCGAAATTATGGACCCTTGGTTCTCACATGGTCTGCACAATGTACTTAAAGAACGTTCTTATAAGCTTTGTGGTATTCTTAACGGTATCGACAACGACAGCTACAACCCAGCAACGGACTTCCAGATGTATGCAAACTTTACACCAGAGTACCCACAGGGTAAAGAGGAGTGTAAGCGTAAGCTACAAGAAAGACTAAACCTTGCACAAAGAGGAGATATTCCTATGATTGCAATGGTTACTCGTCTGGTAAGCCATAAGGGTCTTGACCTTGTTCGTGGTGGTATAGAGGATATTCTAAACAACAATGATGTTCAGTTTGTTGTTTTAGGCTCTGGCGATAAGGAGTATGAGGATTTCTTCAGAGGCTTACACCAGAGATATCCAGGCAGAGTTTGCTTCTGCCCTGGCTATGTGCCTGAGCTTGCACGTAAAATTTATGCTGGCTCTGACATATTCCTAATGCCTTCTAAGAGTGAGCCTTGTGGACTTTCACAGATGATTGCACTACGCTATGGTAGTATTCCTGTTGTTCGTGAGGTTGGTGGTCTAAGAGATTCAATCCACGACAGTCAGGACGGCTTTGGTAACGGCTTTACATTTAAAAATTACGATGTAAACGATATGAAGCACGCTGTACTAAGAGCAATTAACGGATATTGGAACCGTGACGGCTGGAGAACACTTGTATACAGAGCAATGACAAGCGATAACTCATGGGCTCGTTCAGCAAGCGACTATATCAATGTATACAGCGATACAATTGATAACTGGAGATAAATAAAAGCATAATTATTACCCACCGAGCCTCTCGGTGGGTAAAGTTGTATGATAGAGATGTGTTTAATGCATTAAACAATGGAATAGCATTATCAGATTTTGTTGTTAAAGCGTAGATTAGTTTGAGGGTGAAAATAATGATTGTTTTAATTACAGGTGCGTCGCATACTGGCAAAACAGCACTTGCACAAAAATTACTTGAAAAATATAAATACCCTTATTTGTCGATAGACCATTTAAAAATGGGGTTAATTCGCAGTAAGAACACCAAGCTTACACCAATGAGCAATAACAGCGACTTAACTGCGTACCTGTGGCCTGTTGTTCGTGAAATGATAAAAACAGCTATCGAAAATAATCAGAATTTAATTGTAGAAGGGTGTTATATTCCGTTTGATTGGGCAAATGATTTCGATAAAGAATATCTGGAAAATATAAAATACTGTTGTCTGGTAATGAGTGAAAAATATATAAGAAGTCATTTTAACGATATAAAAGAGCACGCAAGGGTAATTGAAAATCGTTTAGATGATGACTGGTGCACTTTGGAGAATGTTTTGAAGGATAATGAAGCTATGCTTATGCTTGTAAAAAAGCATGGGGTGAATTATATACTTATTGATAACAAATACGAAATTAATATAGATTTATAACAATAATTGAAATTTAATACCTTTTATAAATAGGTATGAGGTGTAAAATGATAAAAGATGGTAAAATTTTATTGGCGAAAAGTGGAGAAAAAGAGGTTTATTTATACCCTAAAATGGCAAACAGACATGGACTTATTGCTGGTGTAACTGGTTCGGGTAAGACAATTACACTAAAGGTGCTTGCAGAAGCCTTTAGTACCTTGGGTGTACCTGTGTTTATGGCTGATGTAAAGGGTGATTTAGGCAGTGTAAGCAAAATGGGTGAGCCTACACTGAATGTAGAAAATAGAGTAGAAAAAATGGGGTTAGATGGCTTTAGCTACGACGCTTTCCCTACAAGATTCTGGGATTTAAAGGGAGAAAATGGTCACCCTGTAAGAACAACGGTTTCTGATATGGGTCCTGTGCTTATTTCTAGATTATTAGGCTTAAGTGACGCACAGGAGGGTGTGCTTGATATTGTTTTCAGAATTGCCGACGATAAGGGCTGGCTGCTTATTGATTTAAAGGATTTACGCACTATGCTTAATTATGTTGGCGAAAACAGAAAGGAATATATAACTCAGTACGGTAATATTGCAGTACAAAGCGTGGGTGGTATACTCCGTTCACTTATCAGACTTGAGGACGAGGGTGGAAATCTCTTTTTTGGTGAGCCTGCATTCGATTTTAACGACTGGTTTACCTGTGATGAAAACGGAAAGGGATATATCAATATTCTGCACAGCGTTAATCTGATACAAACGCCTACAATTTATTCGTTCTTCCTTTTGTGGCTGTTATCTGATTTGTTCGAAAAGCTACCAGAGGTTGGCGACTGCCAGAAGCCAAAGCTTGTATTCTTTTTTGACGAGGCACATTTGCTGTTTAATGATATGCCAAGTGCTTTGCTTGAAAAAATAGTACAGGTGGTTAAGCTTATTCGTTCTAAGGGTGTTGGTGTTTACTTTATTTCGCAAAGCCCTGGTGATATTCCAGACGCAGTTTTGGCACAGCTTAACAATCGTGTTCAGCACACACTGCACGCTTATACACCAGCCGAGCAAAAGGCAGTGCATACAGCAGCAGCCTCGTTCAGAGTAAACCCTGCCTTTGATACCGAGCAGGTTATTTCTCAGCTGGGTATAGGTGAGGCACTTGTGTCTACCCTACAAGAGGACGGTACACCATCTGTTGTTGAAAGGTGCAAAATTTTGCCACCACAAAGCTTTATGGGTGCCATTACACAGCAGGAACGCAAGTTGATAATAGACAGCAGTAGCATTAAGGGTAAGTATGATGTAATGGTGGATAATATGTCTGCCTATGAAGAAATACTTGGACTTTCTGCACAGGATACAGCTGAAAATAATTCTGCAGAAATTTCTGGAGAAAATGCAAATGCACCAGCAGAACCACCAAAGGAAGAATCGGCACAAGATAAAGAAAGCTGGATTTGTAAGTGTGGTAACGAAAATAAAACAAAATTCTGTACCGAATGTGGCTCAGCTAAGCCAAGAAAAAAGAAAAAAGCAGTATGGCTATGCGAATGTAACCACGAAAACACAGGTAAATTCTGTGGTAATTGTGGTAAAAAGAAGCCAGAGGATAACAGCTGGACCTGTAGATGTGGCACAGTAAACAAAAGTAAATTCTGTGTAGAATGTGGACAGCCAAAGCCAAATCAAAAGCCAGACACACAAAGCACCAATCAGCAGTGGCAGTGTATGTGTGGTACTGTAAATACTGCTAACTTCTGCTCTTTATGTGGTATGACAAAAGAAAATGCTATGTCCAGACAAAACCCAACAGCTAATCAAAACCCACCTGTGTTTGAATATAGAAATTCAAACGCAGCATACAGTCAACCAAGTACCCCACAAAATAAAAGCAAGCAAAAGGATAAGGAGCTTTCATTCAGCGAGAAAATAGCACGAGGCTTGTTTGGTAGTAGAAGATAATAAGCTTTGTTTTTATACTAAACACCATTTAAACTAAAGAAATCTTTTCGGCGAATTTTGTACTGTACCTCATATTGTGTCCTCGCAAGGCGTCAGCCTTCCTGTGGGTCAGTATTCGTTTGGCACAAAATCTGCTCGAAAACCTTTGTCTGATTTTTAACCGAGTTTAGTGCTAGGTGTATAGTTTGAATTTATCCCTCGTGCTTTGGCACGGGGGATTTTTTGATGAAAAGCAATAAAATATCATACAAATATTCTATATGTGAATTTGTAGAAAAGCAGTGGTATTTTTTATTGTAAAATTAAAGTGTATGCCTATATACAAATCTAAAATGAGGAGTGGTTATTATTAAAAGAATAGCTAAAAAAGCCTGTGCAACACTTCTTGCGTCAACTATATTGACATCATTGCTTTCGCTTACGTCAGTATCAGCATACGCAACAGAGGTGAATACACAGGAGGCTACACAAGCCAATGTAAAGGCAGAGGAAAAAGCTGAGGCACAGAGTGGTGGGAAATCTGATGTGCAATCAGAGTCACAAAATAATGCACAGCCAAAATATCAGGGCTATGCAACAGGTGACCTTACACCACGAAGAAGTGAGTATCCAGAGGACGCTGAAATTATCAGAACAGCAAATGATTATTACAGTGCTGTATATGGTAATTCTAAAAAGGACCGTGCTATGCCTTTGCCTGAAAGCTGTGATAACAGTACCAGCAAGTACTTTCCTCCAGTTAGCAGTCAGGGAGGAATAGGCTCATGCGTTTGCTGGGCACAGGTTTATTATCAGTATTCCTATACTGTTAATAAAATGCTTAACAGAGAAGCAACCTATGAGAATTCGTTTTCTCCTAAGTTTGCATACAATCTGGTAAACGGTGGATATGATTCAGGCTCATTGGACGAAGATGTTTATGATCTTCTTAAAAATATCGGTGCTCCGTCTTTAGAAGGCGTACCTTACGATAACGACTGGCTTACATGGTCGTTTGATGAAGGTGCGTGGTCAGAGGCAGGAAAGTACAGACTGAAATCACACCAGTTTATAGAGTTACCAGAAACAATGCAGTTTGTTACAAGTGCAGACGACAGTGACCTTGACGCAGTAAAGGCAGCACTTGCAAATGGTGATGTTTTATCATACTCTACCTGTATTGGCTCGTGGAAATATTCAACCCTTAAGAGCAATCCTGATGCACCTGAAAACGATAAGTTTAGTGGACAAGAGGTAGTATTGTGGCAGGAGGGTATTCAGGGTGGCCACCGAATGGCGATAGTCGGCTATAACGATAATATCTGGACAGATATCAACGACAATAACAAGGTTGACGATGGCGAAATGGGTGCGTTCAAAATAGTAAACTCATGGGGTACAAATGTTCATAATCAGGGCTTTGCATGGGTTGCTTACGATGCATTGAATATAATCTCAGTAGTAGATGGTATTGCTGTTGCACCTGAAAGAAGAAGTATTATTTACGGTATAGAGAGAATAGAGGTTGAAAGAAAATCAGCAGAATCAAATATTTTTCTTAAGTATACAGTAAATTCAGCAACAAGAACAAAAACACCTATAAAGCTTCTTGTCGAAAAATCTAACACAAAATCAGAGTATTATCTTACACCATATAATCTTACATATGATAATAATCTGACAGGCAGAGAGTATTCCTATGGTGGCTCATATTATGCAACAGACGCTATATTTTACGCTGACCTTTCAGAGCATTTACCAGAGCTGACCTCTGATAATATTTCTGATTATTCTATTTCGGTATCCTTTGCAGATACACAGGCCGACACAGAGCCTCTTACAGTGAAAAGCCTTGAGCTGGTTGACGCTGGCAGCAACACAATATATAGGCCAGCAGACTTTACTCCGTTTACACTTGACGGTGACGCAAAGGTTGTAGATATAATAAAATCTACCGAGAGAGCTGCAATAGTTTATTACAATGGCTATTATACTCCTAATATCGAGTACAAAACCCAGAACGGCAGCTGGACTCCTGCTCCTGGCTATGAGATGGAGCTGAGCTGTGATGTTGATGAGTATACACACAAGTATGTAATACCTCTTGCAGAAAACGAGGATTCAGCTGTAGTTCGCTTCAATGATGGCAAGGGTAGCTATGATAGCAACAGCAATAACAATTATATTGCTTACGAGGGCTTGAATTACTTTAAAACTTCAGGTTTACCTCCGATAGAAATGAAGCTGTCATATGAATCAAGTATGCCTGATGATAATGTTGTTAATCTGGACGCCTTTCATATGATTACACTTATACCAGAGGGTGGCTTTGCACCTTATAAGTATAAATATTCCAGATTAGATGTAGAAAACGGATATTTCTTTGAAAGTGAGTTTAAAAGCGAAAGTGACAGCAACAGAATAAGCTTGGTGGGCTTTTACTCCAGTGCGTATGTCTATACCTTTACCGTAGAGGACAGACTAGGTAATCAGGCAACAGCTACAGTCAATATTACTGTTGAAGACCTTGAAACAGGCGTTGAGTATTTCAAGATAAATGACGGCAACGAGGTATATGTAGGCGACCAGCCTATTTTCGAAATTTTAACAAAGAACGAAAAGGGTAACTTTGGTACATCTGAATATCTGATTGATGTTTACAACCACGATACAGGCGAGCGTTCTTCATATCTGCCATATCAGCTTGAAAGAGTTTATAAAAACAAGCTGAGTATTGATCAGGCAAGAGTGTATACAAAATGGAAGGCAGAAAAAGCCGGAAACTACACTGCATATATAACAATCAAAGATATGACAGGTAAGCAGACAACCAGCTCGGTTGACTTCAAGGTTTTAAAGTCAACTGCTATCGAGATAGACAGCTTCAGTGTATCACCTGCTGGTAAGAGTGGCGTATATGAGAAGGTTACAATGACAACAGACGTAACAGGTGGCACAGGTACTCTGGAGTATAAGTTTTCATATAAAAAGGACGGCAAGGAGTATATAATTCAGAACTATTCAGAAAAGAATACAGCAACAATAGAATTTGGTGAAAATACCGGTGAATATGAGTTAACAGTAAGTGTTAAGGATTCATCAGGCAAGGAAGTAAGCAAGAAAAAGAGCTTTACAGTTTTACCAACTACTTTTAAGGAAATTTCATTCAGCCGTGCTACAGCTAAAAAGGGTCAGACAGTACAGATAATTCCTGTAATAGAGAATGAGGCCTCTGTAATCAAGCCAGAGCACTACAGATACACGGTAGAAAAGAACGGTGTAAGAAAAACACTTACAGCTTCATCAGACAAAACAGCAAGCTGGACACCTACAGAAGAGGGTGAGTATACAATTACAGTTGAGGTAATATATAATGATCTGCCTCTTGTTGTAAAAACAGCTAAGTATACAGTAAGCGACTCTGTTGTAGAGGCTGACAGAATTTACTTTATTCCTAGCGAAAACTGGAAGAAGGACAATGCACGCTTTGCTGTTTATGCCTGGAATGATAGCTCAAAGGTATGGGCTTCACTTACTGAGGAAGATGGTATGTATTCAGCTGAGTTAGGTGATGGTTATTCAAATGAAATTTTCTGTAGAATGAATCCATCAACAACAGAAAATAACTGGGATAACAGATGGAACCAGACAGCCGACCTGAAAAAACCAGAGGGTAAAAACTGCTTTGCTGTAAATGAAGGCGAGTGGAATGGTGCAAACGGTGAATGGTCAGTATATATTCCTGTTGCTCCATATGTAGCAGTTACTGGTGATGTTTCTCTGATATTGGAAGAAACAGATGATAATATCTACACAGGTGTAGCAGAGCTACAGGAGGGGTTATATTCATTCAACATTAATGACAATGGTACAACCCTTGGTATGGATTATACCTATACCAATACAGGTACTATTGATTATTCAAAGGGCTTTAAGGCTCCTTCAAAGCTGATTGCCAGTGGTGGCAGATACACATTTACCTACAATGCTTCAACAAAGGTGTTAAGAATCAGATACAAGAACTTTGCTGATATAGTTGAGCTATTTGGTGACATAAATGTAGAGCTTGTAAGAACCACAGTTGACAGCACAGTATTTACTGGCTCTGCAAGAGTAGAGGCTGGCTCATACAAGTTTAAGATTAACGACCAGGGTACAAAAATGGGCTTTGGCTTTGCGTTTGATGATGTTGTGTATAATGTAGAGTATAGTGCTGCGTGGTCAGGTGCAACAACCTTTAACGCAACAGGTGGCATTTACTCAGTTAAGTACGACACAGCTACAAACAAGCTTACATTCAAGCACGCACCAAAGGGTTTAGGCGATGTAAGAATATTTGGTGATATCAATATTCCTCTTGCAGGTCAGGGTAATAACATTTATTCTGCACAGACAGTGCTTGACGCAGGAACATACCAGTTCAGAATTGACTCGCTAGGTACAAC